>CAZYHE010000301.1:1980-6115 GCA_964647225.1 uncultured Anaerolineales bacterium | reverse complement strand
AACCTTGCGGTTAACAGCCGCTTGCTCAGCCAATTGAGCTATCGAGGATCACTGTATGACCCGTATTATACCCAGCTTCTCTGATTCGTCAAGTCATGCCAGGTAATCGCGTAGCTTGCGGCTGCGGATGGGGTGGCGCAGTTTGCGGAGGGCTTTGGCTTCGATTTGACGGATGCGCTCGCGGGTGACGCCGAACTCTTGGCCGACTTCTTCGAGGGTGCGCGCGGTGCCATCCTTCAGCCCGAAGCGCATTTCCAATACGCGACGCTCACGATCGCTCAGGCCGCTGAGGATTTCATTCATCTGTTCTTTCAGCAGGTGCCGGCTGGCCTGGTCGGCGGGGCCGGGCAGGCTGTCGTCCTCGATGAAATCGCCAAGCGAGCTGTTCTCTTCGGTGCCCACCGGTGTCTCCAACGACATCGGCTCCTGGGCGATGCGCATGATGCGGCGCACCTTGTTGGCCGCTAATTGCAGGCGCCGGTTGAGCGCCGGATCGAGCGCGCGTCCAGAGATCAAGGCCTCTTCGACCGCCCGTTTATCTTCCGCCAAGACAAAATCCATCTCCACGGCGATCTCTTCCGGGGTCGGTTCGCGGCCGAACTCCTGGGTGAGGCGCCGCTGGATGCGGATTTGCCGGTTGATGCTCTCCACCATGTGTACGGGGATGCGGATCGTGCGGGCCTGATCGGCAATCGCGCGGCTGATGGCCTGCCGGATCCACCAGGTGGCATACGTGCTGAATTTGTAGCCCAGGGTCGCGTCGAACTTATCCACCGCCCGCAGCAGGCCGAGGTTGCCCTCCTGGATCAGATCCAGAAACGACATGCCGCGGCCGACGTAGCGTTTCGCCACACTCACAACCAGCCGGAGATTGGCCTGGGCCAGGCGGTTTTCGGCGGACAGCCCCCGCTGCTGCACCAGGATCAGGGCGTCGCGCGTCTCGAGATCCACCTCTTCGGTTTTGAGCTTCTTGATCGCTTCTTTGCCTTCCCGGATGGCGGTCGCCAGAACCACCTCCTCTTCGCCGGAGAGGAGCGCGGTGCGGCCGATCTCGTGGAAGTACATGCGCACCGGATCGCTGGTGACGGCGGGGTCATCCCAATCGTCAATGACCTGTTCGAGCGGCTGTTTGGCTTCCCACTCGATCTCCTGCTCGAGCTTCTCATCGCGTTCGATGAAGGCCGGCAGCTCGCCTTCTTCGCCCAGGGGAAAAGTGAGCGCCTCAGCAATCCCATCAGGCCCGACAGCGATCCGTACCTCGACCAATTCCTCCGAGTCGAGGTCGGTTTCCAGGCCATTCGCGCGCGGCTCGGCATCCACTTCCTCATCGGCGTCGAGAGCGGCCGGCTCTGCGCGCGCCGGCTTGGGCTCGGGCGCGGCTCGATTAGCGCGGGTATTCCGTCGTTGTCGTTCAGCGCTCATGCGGGTCTGTCCTCAGATGTGGTGCGTATCATGCATGGTCAGGTGCTGCTCGCTGCGAGGGCGCCGTTTGCGCCCTTGCCCATTTTGGCCAAAGCCCCGCTCATCGTTCGGGAGTTCAGGAGCTTTTGCAGTTGCCCAATGCGGGCCGAATAGGAAATCATCAACTCCTGGTACGGACGCAGTTGATCACGGCCGCCGCTTTCCTCCAACTCATTGATGAGATACCTGAGTTGGCCGACCTGCTGATGCAGGGTGTCTTTCCGCAAACGCAAGATCAGGTCGCCCAGGTCCTTGAGCAAACGCTCATCGGTGAGGGCGGGCCGGCGTTGCGCCTGCTCCAACAAACGCCGGCAATGCTCCGCCAGCGCATCGGGTACGGCCGCCAGGATTTCGCTGGGGTCATACGCCGCGACCGCGGGCAGGTTGGCCTGCACCATCATCGCCACCGCCCGGTTCTCGGTCTCCACAAAATCTTCGGGGGTGAACGGCGGCACGCTGAGTTCGATCAATTGCGCATCCAGCAAGCTCAGCAGGTCGGGGCGGCTCAGCAGACAGCCGAGCAGATGGCCTTCCTTGGCGTTGGCCGACGCGGCCTGGCCCGTCGCGCGCGTGGCGCCGGCCGTTTGCCCCGCGCCGGGGCTGGCTTCCCCCGCGCCGGCTGGCGCAGCGTGCCGGGGCCGGCTGGCCGCTGGCTGGCCGTCACGCGCCACGGCTGCGCTGCGCATGATCTGGTCGGCGATCAACCGTTCATCCGCCTTGACCAGACGCGCCAGGCGTTGCACCTGGTGCTCGCGCTCGACCGGGTTGGCGATCTCCCGGATGATCGGTGCCATGCGCTCGACGGCGGTGGCCTTGCCCCGCGCGGTGCTCAGGTCTTCCTCCCGGCCCACGAGCGCCAGGTAGTAGTCCACGATCGGTTTGGCGTCGGCGATCACCTGACGCCAGCGGCCGACATCAGCGTAGGCCAACTCGTCGGGATCCAGGCCATCGGGCAGGGCCGCGATGCGCAGTTGCGCCTTCAAGCGGCTCTCAGTCCGCAAGAGGCCGGTCGGGCTGAAGACCAGTTGCAACTCCTGATCCATCGTCTGGCGGGCGGCTTCCAGGCCCCGCAGCGTCGCATGATCGCCCGCCGCGTCGGGGTCAAGCGCCAACGTCAGATTGCCGGAATAGCGCTTGATCTGGCGCATCTGCGCTTCGGTCAGCGCGGTGCCCATCCCTGCCACCACGTTGGCGACCCCCACCTGGTGCGACATCAGGACGTCCATGTAGCCCTCGACGAGCACCGCCAGATCGGCCTCACGGATCGCCTTCTTCGCCATGTCCAGGCCATACAAGACGTTGCTCTTGTCGAAGAGCGGCGTCTGGGGCGAGTTAATGTACTTGGGCTGCGGCCGGCCCGGCTCCTCGCGCAAGACACGGGCGCCAAACCCGATGGCCCGGCCCTGCGGGTCCCGGATCGGGATCATCAAGCGGCCCCGGAACCGGTCGTAGTACCCGCTGCCATCCTCGCGGCGGATGATCATCCCGGCCTCTTCGATCTCGGCCAGCGTGTAGCCCTTGCTCAGCAGGCGATCCTTGAGCGTGTCCCAACTGTCCAGCGAGTAGCCGAGTTGCCAGGTCTCCCACGTCTGGGGCGTGAAGCCGCGCCGCGCCAGGTAATCACGCGCCACCGCGGCCTCGCCGGCGCGCGCCAGCAGATAGTTGAAGTAGACGGCCGCATCGGCCACGATCTGGCGCAGGCGTTCCAGCCGCTGCTCGTCGGCCGAGACGGTCGCGCTGCGGGGCTGTAACTCGACGCCGGCCCGCGCGGCCAGCAGCGCCAGCGCCTCGCCGAAATCCAGGTTTTCCCGCTTCATGACGAAGGAGAAAACATCGCCGCCCGTGCTGCACGCCCCAAAGCAGTGCCAGCTTTGGTTTTCCGCGAAAACGATAAAGGACGGGGTTTTCTCGTTATGAAACGGACAAAGCCCCTTATAGCTGCGTCCCGCCTTCTTTAGCGGGACATATTGCGAGATCACCTCAACGATATCGAGGCGCTCTTTGACTTCGTCTACGACGCTCATCGGCGGCCAGATGTGTTGTGTTTATGAACTCTGAGCGAAAGAGGGCTGCCCAAGTGATGCGGCGACCTCGCCCGGCAAGCCGTAGTCGCCGCAGGTAACGGCATTATACAGAAGCCAGGGCGGGGTGTCAATTGACGGCCATCAACTGAGCATGGCGCAGAACCGTCGGTGCGCGCCGCGCTTCGACAAGCTCAGCGCACGTGTTTCTGCGCCGCCCGCGCCTCACGGCTGCTCGTCTAGCCGCTGCAAACGGCCGGCGCGATCCGCCAGACTGCTGGTGAAAAGGGCTTCGCGTGACGCGTCCACGGCTAGGCCGAAGATCGGCGCGGGACCGCGCGTCTCGGCAATCGGCGCACGCGCCCAGGCGTTCTGGCGCAGGTCATAGGCCAACACCCCCGTGCTGTCGCCCACCAGCAGGCGGCCCCGCGCGGCGTCCAGCGCGAGGGCCGAAGCGTAGGTGAGCGGCCGATCGAGCGTGGCCGGGATGATCCGCTCGACCGCGCCGGTGACGCCATCCAGGATGGCGATCTGCCGGTAGCGCGGGGCGAGCATGTAGATGACGTAGACCTTGCCGGCCTGGGCATCGGCGACCATGCCCTGGGGATGCCCCAGCCCGCCGAGCGCGGTCACGCCGACCAGTTCGCCGGTGA
>CAZYHE010000301.1:0-1880 GCA_964647225.1 uncultured Anaerolineales bacterium | reverse complement strand
TAGACCCGCCCGCGCGCCGCATCCAGGACGATGCCGCCCGGCGCTCGCCCGATGCTGGCCTGCGCCAGAATCTGCTTGCCGGTCGGATCGTAGCGGGCGAGCGTGTCTTGCCCCACGACATAGAGATCGCCCGAACGCGCATCCAGCGCCAACGCCTGGACGCCCGCCGGCGGCTGATCCTCGGCCCGGTCGGCCAACGCCCGGCCGCTCAATCGGAGCGCCGCCCCGCTGTCGGAAACGGCATAGTTCGTAGTCGCGACTTCAGTCGCCCCGTGGCGCACCAGACGACTCAAGTCGTCACTACGAACACTTTCATCTGTCGTAGCGGCGCCGCCGCCTGTCGTGATCAGGGGCAAATAGATGCGCCGGGATGTCGTCGGCGACGGGGAGGCCGTGGCGGTCGGCGTCTGCGTGATGGTCGGAGTGACCGTGGCGGTGGGCGTGACCGTGGGCGTCCGCGTTGCCGTGGGGGTCGTCGGGACGGTCGGCGTCCAGGTCGGCTTGGGCGTGCGCGTAAAGGTCGGCGTGATCGTCGGCGTGGCAGAAGGCGTATCGGTGGTGGTCGGCGTGGCGGTCGGCGTCGAAGAGGGCGTCCAGGTTGGGGTGAACGTCCAGGTTGGCTTCGGGGTCAGCGTGAAGGTCGGCGTGGCAGTCGGCGTCTGCGAAGGAGTCGGCGTGAAGGTGGGCAGCGGCGTCGGGGTTGGCCCGGCGTAGCTATCCTGGATGATGGTCACGGTGTCGTCGCCGGCGTTGCTCACATAGACGCGGCCGGTGGCCAGATCCACGGCGATCCCCTCCTCGGCGTTGCGGCCCACGGGAACCCACGCCAGCCACAGCGTCGTGTCCAGGTCGTAGATGTGCATCTGCTGATCGTGCGGGCAAACCACAAACAGGTGTCCCGACAGCGGGTTCACGGCCACCTGATAGGGGGCGCAGTTCAGCGGCATATCCTTGATGACCTGATCCGTGGTCAGGTCAACGATGGTGACGCTGAGGCCATCCCGGTTGGCGGTGTAGAGGCGGCTGCGGCTGGGGTCGAACGCGATGCCATACGGCCCGCCGCCCGTCGCGATCTTCTTTTGCAGCGCGCCGGTCGCCAGATCATGCACCGAGATGGTCGCGGCCAGGTGGTTGGTCACATAGAAGCGTCCGCGGTCAGGATCGAGCGCAATGAACGCTGGCTGCCCGTCGCCGTCCGGGGTCGCGATGACCGTGCCGGTCGGCCCGTCAAACAGCGTGATCGTGTTGCTGCCGAAGTTCGCCACATAGACGATGCCGGTTGCGCTGTCCACCGCCACGCCATCAGGCTGCGAACCGACCGGGATGCTGACCGGCGCCGCGCTGCTGTAGACCGCCGCGCGGCTGACATCATTGGTGAATTTGTTGGCGACATAGATCAGCCCGCGGGTTGTGTCGAGGGCCGCACCGTTGCCGCCGCTTGAGCCGCCCAGGCTGACCGTCCCCGCGGCCGTGCCGGTCGCGGCGTCGAGCACAGAGACATTGGCGCCGTAGTGATTCGCCACATAGACCCGACCGTGCGCGCTATCCACCGCGATCCCGTGCGGCTCCAATCCCACCCGCGCTGTGCTCACCGGCTGGGCCACCGGCGTGATCGTGGGCGTGTTCGTCTGGGTCGGCGTCAGCGTGCGCGTCGGCGTCTGAGACGCGGTCGGTGACAACGTGGGTGTTGGCGTCTCCGTTGGCGTCGCAGTCGGCGCGGGCGTCGCAGACGGCGTCGGTGTGCTGGTGAGTGTCGCGGTCGCCGTCGGCGTATCGGTGGGTGTTACGGTCGCTGTCGGCGTGCGCGTCGGCGTATCAGTAGCCGTCGCGGTCGCCGTCGGTGTGCTGGTGGATGTCGCGGTCGCCGTCGGTGTATCGGT
>CAZYHE010000300.1:0-6120 GCA_964647225.1 uncultured Anaerolineales bacterium | reverse complement strand
CATCGGGCACGATCGTCTGATGGCCCAGCTCGCCCGCCGCGCCGAGCGATCCCAGCCGCAGCCGGCCGTCAATCGCCACCCCGCCGCCGATGCCGGTTCCCAGGGCGAAGAAGGCCATCGTGGGGCCGGCTGGCTCGGTCAGCCCACGCTGTCGCGGGGTGCTGCGCGAAGACCGGCCAGAGCTGAGGGTGGGGCGACCGTGACCATATGTCAGCTCACCCAGGGTCGCCATGCGCACGTCATTCAGCAGGTAGACCGGGCAGCCGATTTGTGGCGCCAATAGGTCGCGCACGTGTACGCCCCGCCATTGGGTCGGCAGGTTGGGCAGGAAGCGGGTGGCGCCGGCGACCAGATCGGCCAGCCCCGGCACGCCCATGCCCGCGGCCGCTGGCTGCGCGCCGAGCGTTGCCGCCATCTCGTTCACCAGCCCGGCGATCCGCGCCAGCACGGCGGGCGGGCCTTCGTGCGATTGGGTGGGGATGGTCCTTTCCGCCAGGATGTGCCCCGCCGCGTCGGCGAATACGCAGGCGATCTTGGTCCCGCCCAGGTCAATGCTGGCGTAGATGTCGGTCATGCCATGAACTGCTTCAGATATCGCGCGCTCTGCCGCAGCGCGGCCTTGCGGGTTTCCAGCGACGCCTCGTAGGCGCGATCCTCTACCTCGATGCATACCGGGCCAGCGTACTGCACATCGCCCAGCACCGAGAAGAAGCGGCCCCAGTCCACGTCGCCCAGGCCGGGCAGCTTCGGCGTGTGGAATTGGAGCGGGGTGGCGAGGATGCCGACCTCGTCCAGCCGCGCCTGATCCACGCGTGCGTCCTTGGCATGGACATGGAAGATGCGGCTCGCAAACTCCCACAGCGGCTTGACATAGTCAATGCGCTGCCACACCAGGTGCGACGGGTCGTAGTTCAGGCCGAAGCTCGGGCTGGGAATCTCCTCGAACATGCGCCGCCAGATGGCCGGCGTGGTGGCCAGGTTCTTCCCGCCCGGCCACTCGTCCCCGGAGAAGAGCATCGGGCAGTTTTCGATCCCGATGCGCACGCCGTGATCCTCAGCGAACTTGACCAGCGGCGGCCACACCTCCCGGAAGCGCGGCCAGTTGGCGTCCACCGAGCGCAGCCAGTCGCGGCCGATGAAGGTGTTGAAGGTCTTCACGCCGAGCATCCGCGCCGCGCGGATCACCTGCTGCATATGCTCGACGTAGACGGCGGCCTCGGCATGGTCGGGCGTCAACGGGTTGGGGTAATAGCCCAGGCCGCTGATGCTGACGCCCGCCTGCGCCAGCAGCTCGTTGACGCGTTCGGCGTCATCTTGCGTGAATCCGGCCACGTCAATGTGCGTGACCCCGGCATAGCGCCGCTCGGCCTTCCCGCGCGGCCAGCACATCAACTCGACGCACGCAAACCCCTCGGCCGCGGCGAACCCCACGACCTCTTTCAGCGAGAGATCGGGCACAATGGCACTGACGAAACCTAGTTGCATGGGAAAACCTCCGTATCCGGTAGTGATGCGTGTTGCGTGTTGCGTAGTGCGTATTCCGTTAGCCTGCCATCAAGGACTGATCATTCCCCTGCCACGCACTATACGCACTACGTACTACGAACTACGCACTACGCAATACGTCCACCCACCGCCCCTCCACATGGCTCTTCAAGATCGCCTCGCACAGCACGATCTCCCGATGGCCGTCGGCGAAGGTGGGGAAGGTGGGCGGCGCGGCGAAGTCGCCGGCCGCGATGTAGTCGTAGTACGCGCGGTAGATCTGCTTGAAGGTGTCGGGGAAGCCCTCGTTGTGGCCGCCCGGGTAGTTGATGAAACCCCGCGCGTAGGCGGAGAGCAGCCCCGGATCGCGGATCAGGCTTTCGTTGGCGCGCTCGCGATGGCCGATCCACAGCTCGTTGGGCGATTCGGAGCACCAGGAGAGGGCCTGCTTCGACCCGGCGATCTCGAAGCGCAGGCAGTTCTTGCGGCCAGCCGTCACCTGCGATGTCCAGAGCATCCCCCGGCCGCCGCCACGAAAGCGCAGCATCACGCCGCCGTAGTCCTCGGTGGTAATCGCCACCGATTCAGTGGCGACGATCTGTTCTTCCTTGCCCTTGAACGTCTGCACTTCGCCCTTCGGCCGCTGCCGGATCGGATGCACAGTCTTGAGGTCGGCGCAAACCGCCTCGACCTCCAGCCCGGTGATGAACTGGATCAGGTCGAGCCAGTGCGTGCCGATGTCGGCGACCGCGCGCAGCGCGCCCCCTTCTTCGGCCAGCACGCGCCAATTGTAGTCGGTGGGGTAGAAGAGCCAATCCTGGACGTAGCTGCCGCAGATCGAGTAGACGTCGCCCAGGTCGCCGCGGCGGGCCATGTCCCGCGCCTCCAGGCAGAGCGGATAGAAGCGGACGTTGTAGTTGACCCCCGCGGCGCGGCCGGTCTCCCGCGCCAGGCTGACCAGCGCGGCGGACTCGGTCGAGTTCATCGCCAGCGGTTTTTCGCACAGCACGTGCTTGCCCGCCCGCAGCGCGGCGCTCGCCATCTCGAAATGATAGCGGTTGGGCGTGGTGATGTGTACGACCTGCACGGCCGGATCGGCCAGCAGATCGTCGAGCGACGTGTACGCTTTCGCCAGTCCCAGTTTGGCCGCCGCCCCGCGCGTTTCCTCCGGCGTCGCGGCCAGGATGCCGACCACTGGCACGCCCAGCCGCTGCAACGCCTCCACATGCACCGGGCCGATGAACCCGGCCCCGATGACCGCAACTCCGATATTGTACATGATGTACCTCCCGAAGGACTCTGTTATTGCGAGCGGAGCACCGCATGGGTTGCGCGGTGCGTAGCGAAGCAATCCCCGACGCATGGATGGGATTGCTTCGGGGCTGCGGCCCCTCGCAATGACCGTTCTATGCGATCCCGCGTCGGCGCAGGAAGTCGAAGCTCATGGCGATGCTCTGCAGGGCCGGGTAGGCTTCGCAGTTCTGCTCGACCAGGTACCACTCGACCCCGGCGCCCGTGGCCGCGGCGAAGACCGCGTCCCAATCAATGACGCCATCTCCGACCTCGGCGTTCTGCGTGCCGGCAGCCGGCTTGGCTTTCTCCTTCAGGTGCAACAGCGGCAGGCGGCCCGCATAGCGCCGGATGTACGCGGCCGGGTCCTTGCCCACATCCTGGATGAAGAAGGTATCAAGCTCAGCTTTCAGCAGGTCGGCCGGGACAGAGGCGAAGATGGCGTCGTGCGCCTCCTGCCCGCCAACCCGGTCGGTGAACTCGAACGCGTGGTTGTGATACGACAGCCGGAAGCCGGCATCCCGACAGCGCACCGCGATCTCGCCGATCTCCGCGATCCGCTGCCGCCACGCCGCGTCTGAATCGCGCAACTCCTGCGGCAGGAAGGGGATCACCAGGTCGCGGTTGCCGATCTCGGCATGATAGGTCGCCACTTGGTCGAAGCGATCGCGCAGATCCACGAACGGCACGTGCGCGCCCGCCACGCGTAGGCCGCTCGCCTTCAACGCCGCCTTCAGCACAGCCACCTCCGGCCACGCCGGGAACCACAGCTCCACCCCGGCATAGCCGATCTCGGCCACTTTCGCCAATGTGCCGGCCAGATCGCCGGCGATCTCTTTGCGCAGCGTCCAGAGTTGGACGCCCACTGGTTTCTTGCTCATGATCCTGTTCCTTTCGTTGTCGGCGCCAGGGACACCCTGCGCCTCCGGCTTTCCAGATATTCGGCCACGCGCGCACGCGTGTCGGCAGATGCCATGCACTGCTGCGATGCGTCCCCTTCCGCACGGCAGGCCTCGTCGAGCGTCAATTCGCCGCTGCGATCCACGAGCGCCTTCGTCTGCCCGACCGCCAGCGGGCTGCATTTGCGCAGATTCTCCAGGAAGGCGGCGAGATAGGCGTCCACCTCGGCCGGCTCACCGGCGAAGCTTGCCAGGCCGCTGGCCGCGGCTTCGTCCGCCGCGATCACCTTGCCGGTGAAGAACAGTTCCTTCGCCTTGGCGATGCCCACGCGCCGCGGCAGCCGCCACGTGCCGCCCCAGCCCGCGATCACGCCGAGCACGGCCTCCGGCTGGCCGAAGCGGGCGGTGTTGGATGCGACGATCAGGTCGCACGCCATCGCCAACTCCAGCCCACCGCCCAGGCAGAACCCCTCCACCCGTGCGATCACCGGCAGGGGCAGCGCCGCCAGTTCGTTGAAGACCGCGTGCCCGCGCTCGACCCACGGCACGATCGTCTCGGCGTCCAGCGTCTTGAGCGCGTTGATGTTCGCGCCGACGCAGAAGTACTTCTCGGACGCGCTGCGCAGGATCACCGCGCGCAGCCCTTCGGCCGCGCGGATCGCCGCGACATGCGCTTCCAACTCGTCGAGCGCCGCGTAGTCCAGCGTCGGCGGCTTGCCCGGCTCATCGGGTGTCAGAGTCAGGGTGGCGAGGTCGCCGTCGAATTTCAGGAGGATGTGTGTTTGCATGAAGCCTCGGGTCTCGGCAGACTGCAAATCTCACGCAAAGCCGCCAAGAGCGCAAGGAATCTTTATTTTGCCTTTGCGTCTTTGCGCCTTTGCGTGAGGCAGAATTGCAAGCTACCGAATCTACTCAAATATCCGCTTGTCCATCACCACCAGGTCGGGCGCCACGGCCGGCCGGAACGCCATCTGCGCCAGCACATCGCGCTCGAGTTCCACCCCCGGCGCGATCTCCCGCAGCACGACCCCGTCCTTACCCAGCTCGAAGACCGCGCGCTCGGTGACGTACAGCACTTTCTGGCCGTTGGCGCGCGCATACGCGCCGGAGAAGGTGATCTGATCCACCCGCTCGACCAGCTTCTTGATGCTCCCCTCGCTGGCGATGGTCAGCCGGCCGCCGCCGACCATGCATTCCACGCCTTTGGCCGTCATCGTGCCGCAGAAGACGACCTTCTTGGCGTTTTGCGTGATGTTGATGAAGCCGCCGCAGCCGGCCAGCATCCCGCCGACCTTGCTGGCATTGACGTTGCCCGCCCGGTCGAGTTGCGCCATGCCCAGGAACGCTAGATCCAGCCCCCCGCCGTCGTAGAACGCAAACTGCGCGTCTTCCGGGATGATTGCTTCCGGGTTGTAGGCCACGCCGAAGATCACCCCCGGCGCGGGCCGGCCGCCCACGATCCCCTGCTCGACCGTCAGCGTGATCTGATCCAGCAGCCCCTCTTCCGCCGCCACGGCCGCCACGCCGTCGGGCATGCCGTAGCCCAGGTTGACGATCGCGCCGGGGAACAGCTCCTGCGCCGCGCGCCGCGCCACCACCTTGCGGACGTCGAGCGGCAGCGGCTCCAGCGCGTCGAGCGGCATCCGCACGCCGCCGCAGAATGCCGGCTCGTAGTCGGTCAGGCACGTCTGTTTCTGGTCGGGATCCACGACGACGTAGTCCACGCAGGTGCTCGGGATGCGCACCTGGCGCGGGTCGAGCGTGCCCGCCTGCGCCAGATATTTCACCTGGGCGATGACGATCCCGCCGCACGCCTTGGCGGCCTGCGCGATGGCGATCCCCTCCAGGATGGCCGGCTCCTGCTCGCAGGTGATGTTGCCCTTCGTGTCGGCCGTGGTGCCGCGCACCAGCGAGACATCCACGTGGAAGCGCGGCCAGAAGAGCCATTCTTCCCCCTCGAACTGCACCACCTTGACCAGATCGGCGGTGGTGACCGCGTTCATCTTGCCGCCCTCCAGCCGCGGGTCAATGTAGGTGTGCAGTCCGATCTTCGAGAAGACGCCCGGCTTGCGCGCGGCGATCGCACCGTACATCTGGGACAAGACGCCCTGGGGGAAGTTGTAGCTCTCGATCTGGTTGGCCGAGATCATGCGGGCCATGGCCGGAGCCATCCCCAGGTGGCCCGCGATGTCGCGCTTGACCAGGCCCGCCAGGGCGAGCAGATCGGTGCCGATCTCCTTCTTGTCGCCCAGGCCGGTGGCGTGACATAATGTCAGGTCACGCGGCGCGCCCTCGGCGAGGAAGCGCGCGCGGAGGGCGCGCAAGAGGCGCGTCGGCTCGCCGACTCCGCCGCCCGAACCCTGGATGGCGACGAACGCGCCGCCGGCGATCAGCCGCGCGGCCGCGTCCGATGTGATGACTTTGCCTGCTGGCATGGAATGCTCCG
>CAZYHE010000299.1:0-6159 GCA_964647225.1 uncultured Anaerolineales bacterium | reverse complement strand
TGTACCCCCCGTTGCACCCTTCGGCCCATGACACTGCACCCCACGCGGCGCGATACTGGCGTCGTGATTGCGGACACACACCCTGTCCGACATTTTGGGAGGCAGAATGAACATGGAACAGCAGATCAGCCGGCGGAATTTCTTGCGCCTGGCATCGTTGGCAGCCGGCTCGTTGACCGCGAGCCGGCTGCTCCCAGCGGCCGCGCCGGTTGCGGCGGTCGCGACGCGGCCCACCGACGCGGGCCGTGCCCTGAGTGCTTCGCGATCGAAGGGCCGCCCCTGGTACGAACTGGGGATCATGAACGACCCGGTGCTCGACAACCAACTGCTCTGGTATCTGAGCGCGGTCTACCAGGGGCTGGCCGACATCGGCGAGTGTCTAGACACCGCGCACCGGATTGACCCGAAGGACGCGTGGAGCTGGCCGCGCGCGTGGCTGGCGACGGCCGACCGGCTGCGGGGCGTGGCCGAGGGCTGCCTGGCGCGCCATCACCGGCTCAGCGCGGGCGAGGCATACCTGCGCGCGGCCACCTACTACCGGGCCGCGTTGATCCACCACCCGGAGCCGGGCGATCCCGGCGTCGTGGCCGCGACCCGCCAGTCCAGCGCGTGCTTCGATCAGGCCATCGCCTTGCTGGAGATTCCCGCCCGCCGGGTCGCCATCCCCTACGAAGGCACGACGCTGCCCGGCTACTTCTATCGCTCGCCGCTCGCGCAGGGGAAAGCGCCGGTCTTGATCGTCCACGAGGGCCGCGACGCGTGGCCGGAGGAGACGAAATACCTGGCCGACGCGTGCATGAAGCGCGGCTATCACTGTTTGCAATTCGCGGGGCCGGGCCAGGGCGCGGCGATCCGCCTGCAAGGGCTGCCCTTCCGGCCCGATTGGGAGAAGGTCGTGACGCCGGTCGTGGACTACGCCGTGAGCCTGCCGGAAGTGGACCCGGAACGCATCGCGCTGATGGGGATCAGCATGGGCGGCGCGCTGGCCCCGCGGGCCGCGGCCTTCGAGAAGCGGCTCAAGCTGTGCATCGCCAACCCCGGCGTGCTGAGCTGGGCCGATGGTATCATCGGCAACTTCTCGGATTACCCGATGCTGCTCAAGCTGCTGGACACCAACCCCGCCGCGTTCAACAAGACGGTCTTTGGCTTCCTGAAAGCGGCCGCGCTGGCCGGTGATAGCTTGATGTCGAGCGCGACCTGGTGGCTGAAGGACTCGATGTGGAAGCATGGCGTGTCCACGCCGGCCGACCTGATCAACGAGTTGCGGAAGTACGACAACACGCCCGTCGTCGAGCGCATCACCTGCCGGACGTTGGTGATGGACGGCGCAGCCGAGGAGTTCTCGGCCGGCCAAGCGCAGAAGCTCTACGACGCGCTGCGCTGCCCGAAGGACTACATGCTCTTCACCGCCGAGGACACCGGCCTGGTACACTGCCAAACCGGTGCGCTGGCGGTCGCGACGCAGCGGATGTTCGACTGGCTGGATGAGTGGCTGTAAAGGGCGAGCTTGGCGCCGATGAGAAGCCGCTGGCGCTGCTATTGCGTGAACGGAATCGCTGCGCCATGTGCGTCGGCGACCCCAGGCGACGATCCCGTCTTGGCTCGCACTTCGGCTCGCGCACCGATCGCCCGAATCATGTTGCCGAAGATCGCGCCATGAAAGGGATACATGCCGTACCAGTAGGCCAATCCCGACAACCCCTTCGGCGCCAAAAAAGCGGTTTGCGTCAAGAGCGTCTGCCCATCGCTGCGGGGCAAGGCCTGAAACTGGAGCCACGCTTCGCCGGGCAGCTTCATCTCGGCGTGCAGCCGCATCAGCCGGCCCACCTCCACCGCTTCGACGCGCCAGAAATCCAGGGCGTCGCCCACGCGCACTTCATCGGGATTGCGACGCCCACGACGGAATCCCGGCCCGCCAACCAAGCGATCGGCAATGCCGCGCAGCCGCCACAACCAGTTGGCATAGAGCCATCCCCGGTCGCCGCCCAGGCCGCTGAAGACGGCGTAGACATCCTCGGGAGGCGCGGCAACCACGAGCTCCCGGCGCTCGATCTGCATCCCCGCATCGCTGGTCAATTCCACCGGGCGCGCGTCCCTGCAACTGGAGGTCATGCTATCGGTCCAAGTGGTCTCCACCTGGCCTGCCACCAGGCTGGCCAGGGCTTGACGCACAGCGGTGTCGTAGTCCACCGGCTCGATGTCCGGGAAAAGGCGCGTGGCCAGATCGTCGCGCACCACCACTTCGTTGCGCAGCCCTTCGATGAGCGGGTAGACGATTCCCGCGTTCACGGGAGTCATCCAGTTCACCCAATGGGCCGAGAGGTGCGGCGTGAGCACCGGCACCGG
Organism: uncultured Anaerolineales bacterium; assembly: GCA_964647225.1. Lineage (GTDB taxonomy): Bacteria > Chloroflexota > Anaerolineae > CG2-30-64-16 > CG2-30-64-16 > CAZYHE01. The sequence continues at coordinate 3,813 of CAZYHE010000299.1, read as the reverse complement.
GATCAGCACGCGCCGCAGCCCCCGCACCCTGGCGTAGCCCTTCATCATGTCGCCGTAACTGACCACGTCGGCGCCGCCGATCTCGATCACGCGCGTTGCATGCTCGGCCGGCAGCTTGAGAGACGCGACCAGATAGCTCAACACGTCGCGGATGGCGATGGGCTGGATGCGCGTGAAGACCCAACGCGGACAGATCATCACCGGCAACCGCTCTGTCAGGTGCCGTATCATCTCGAACGACAGGCTGCCGGAACCGACGATGACAGCAGCGCGGAACTCGGTGACCGGCACGCCGCCCGCGCCGAGAGCCGCACCCGTCTCCTGCCGCGAGCGCAGGTGGACCGATAGATCCGCAGCCGGATCGCCCAGACCGCCCAGGTAGATAATGCGTTCCACGCCAGCAGCCGCGGCCGCCTGGCTGAAGCCGCGTGCCACGGTGATATCCCGCTGCTGATAGTTGGCCGTGTCGCTCAAGCTGTGGATGAAATAGTAGGCAGCCCACACCCCCGCCATTGCGGGCGGCAGCGTTTCGGGCCGCGTGGCGTCTCCCTCGACCACTTCCACCTGATCGCTCCAAGGCCGACCCTTGAGGCGGCGAGCATCGCGTACCAGGCAGCGCACCCGATAGCCGGCCTCCAGGAGCCGCGGCACCAGCCGGCCACCGATATATCCTGTCGCTCCTGTGACCAAGACGAGCTGCGTTTCTTTCATGTCAACTCCCCAAAGAATCACTTCCCGTTCCGTGGGCACAGATTGGGCCACTCACGATGCCGGTCGGCGCGTGAGCAGCGCACAGGTGGCAGTACCCATGTAGGCGAAGGCGGTTCGCGTCACGGCTGAGCCGCGGGGGCTGCTTGAGCGTTGAGCTCATCCCCCAGGGCCAGCAGTTCTTCATTCTTGGGGATATCGCTCATGTTATGTCCATAATGGACGTAGCGCGCCACCCCCGCCTTGTCAATGAGCACCTGCGCCGGCATCCGTCCCAGCTTGAACAGGTTCACCTCCTGCCCATAGAGCTTCAGCACGCTGGCTTTGGGATCAGGCAGGCCGGTGAAAGGCAGCGACTCTTTCTGAAAGTAGGCGGCGAAAGCGCCGGCGTCTTCGGGGCCGACCACCACAACTTCGATATCGCGGGCAACGAACTGGGGATAATCTTGGCGCAACTGCGCCATATGCGCGCGGCAGAATGGTCAGATGAAGGTGCGGTTGAAGACGAGCAAGACGTTCTTCTTGCTACGAAAATCGGCCAGGCTGACCACCCGGCCGCGATAGTCGGCCAGGCTGAAGTCCGGTGCGGTTTGGTCCAGGGATACACGTGGCATTCTGTTTCTCCTGTTTACGCTAGATGATCCACTTTCATGTCTGGATCGGTTCATGCGCCAGCCAGGGCGGGTTCGCCGCCACCGTCTGCGCGTAGATGGGACACTGCGGGTCGTGCGCGCCCGACAGGTAGCCGGTGCTGACGAGAAACTCGTTGACGATCTCGCCGCCGGTGAAGACGAAGGTCTGTCGGAACAACTTGACCCATTCCGCCTTCGACCGCGGATGGTGCGCGGCCAGCCAACCGGCGAAAGAGCCATAGCTCTGGCGCAGCGCGACGATCCGCCGGGCGTTTTCGATGGCCGCGTCCACCTTCATGCGATTGCGGATGACGCCGGGGTCGGCCAGCAGCCGCGCCCGGTCGGCCTCGTCGAACGCGGCCACGACATCTACGTCGAAGCCCCGGTACGCGGCGCGAAACCCCGCCCGCTTCTTCAGGATCGTCGTCCACGACAGGCCGGCCTGATTGATCTCCAGGATCAGCCGCTCGAAAAGGGCCGCGTCGTCCGTCAGCGGAAAGCCGTATTCCCGGTCGTGATACGGCCCGTGCAGCGGATCGGCCGGCGCAACCTGACAGTAGGTGGGCATCAGTCCCTCTCTTTCAGATCACATGCGAATGGCTCTGCCCCGCCACGCAAATACGACAAACACCCCCATCCCCACAAACCCACACAGCGCCGGGCCGTAGAACTGCCAGAAGACCGCCTACCCGATCGTCTCGCTGAGCCAGGTGAGGGTGTAGATGACCAGCAATGGCCTATCCAGCAACACGGGCGGCCGTGCCAGCGCGGTGATCAGCCCGGACACCAGCAGCCAGCCCGCGAAGTTGACCAACGGAATGCCGAAGTACGGCCCAGGCTGATTCCAAACCCACAGCCCCCAACGCACCATCTGCGGATCGAGGAACAGATCCCAGGCAGTGAACGCCAGCGCACTGACCACCACGAAGGCCAGCCCGGATGCCCGGCCCGTTATCCGCTGCGCCGCGCCCCACGCGGGCGGCAGCATCATCAGCCACGCCAGGGGGATCAGCAGCGGCACGCCGAGGAGCTGCGGCTGGAGTTTGTCGGTGTAATGATACGCGCCGAACGGAATGCCGGTCCTCGATCCGAGCGCCTCGGCCGCCCACGCGACGCTGACGATGAGGAGGACCGTGCGCACGGTGCGCCGGAAATCAACCGCCTGCGCCAGGAACAGGACAGCCAGCGATGCCTGGAGCAGCACGCCCAAGATGACCCAGGCGACCAGGCCGCCCTGCCCCGCGGCCCATTGGGCGATGGGCATGACCAGCAGCGCCGCGACCCAAACGGCCGACAGCGGTGTGACGATCCCGAACAGCTCGCGCAGCGCCAGGAGTATGCGTCTCGATATCTGCATCCACATGGAAAGAGCCTAAAAATCGAGCGCCCCTTGGCGCCCGCCGCCGATCGCCTCAACCACCTTCTCCGCCACCGCCTCGGGGGACAGCGCATTGCCCGGCATCTTGAACGGGACCTTCTGCCAGAAGCCGGTGTTGACCGCGCCCGGCCGCACCACGATCACGCGCCGTTTGCGTTCCTCCTTGCGCAGCGTCTCGGCGAACGCCTCCAGGCCCGCCTTGGCGGCCGCGTACGCGCTCAGCCCCGGCAGACGCATCCGCTCGCTGACTGCGCCGATGAAGACGAGCGGCGCGTCCGCGGCCAGCAGCGGCAGGCTATAATGCACGGCGTTGAACGCGCCGATCAGGTTGGCGTCGAGGATTCGGCGGAAGGTCGCCGGCGTCATCCGGGCCACCGGCTCCGCCACGATGTCGCCCGCGGCGTAGATGAACAGGTGCGCCTCGCCGGCTTCCTGCCCGCCGGCCAACACCGCGCGTTGCACCGCGAACGGATCAGCCACATCGGCCTCGAACGCATAGTCGGCCCCGCCGGCCAGGTCGTCGGCATGGCGGCTCATCGCGATGACCTCCCAGCCATCGAGCTTGAGCTTGCTGGCGAGCGCGCGGCCAATCCCACCGGCCGCGCCCCAGATCAAGGCGACTTTGGACATCCTGCACCTCCATTTGCCAGCATATCACACCGTCTATAGTTTGTCAAAAAGATGTATAGAGAAACCCACGATCAGTTCCAAGCAACAAATGGAATCTACGCTACAGATGAGATGGTGAGACATGGTGTATAAACTTTGCATAGTGTTTGGATAAGCACGTAACACCAAACCAGATTAAGAAAGGATTGGGAGATGAAAAGCGTCAGTCTCCTGTCGGTACTTCTCATTGTAGCCCTGTTGGTCGTGGCTTGTGTTCCAGCCCCTGCGGCGCCACCGCAGGAACCAACTAAGGCGCCTCCCACGGCTGCACCCGCTGCCGCCACAACCGCTCCGGCCGCCAAGGATATCGTTGACACGGCGGTGGCCGATGGCCGCTTCAAGACCCTCGTGGCCGCAGTCCAGGCCGCCGGTCTGGTCGAGACCCTGAAGGGCAAGGGGCCGTTCACGGTCTTCGCCCCCACCGAC
>CAZYHE010000298.1:0-6161 GCA_964647225.1 uncultured Anaerolineales bacterium | reverse complement strand
TCGCGCGCCACCGCGCCGGCCCCGCCGAGCGTGCGGTGGGTGACCAGCCCGGCCTGGCCGTGCAGATACGCGCCGCAGATCGCCGCCTCGTAGGCCGGCGTGCCTTGCGCCAGCATCGCGACGATCGCCCCGGCCAGCACATCCCCGCTGCCGGCCGTCGCAAAGATGGGCAGGGCAAAGGGCAGCACCGCCACCCGGCCGCTTGGCTCCGCGATCACCGTGTGCGCGCCCTTCAGCACGACGATGTGCCCCCACAGCTTGGCGTACCGCTGCGCGGTCTCGATGCGCGCGGCGTTGACGGCGTCGGCCGTGCTACCGATCAAACGCGCCATCTCGCCCGGATGCGGCGTCAAGATGGACAACGGCGGCAGACGCGCGGGCCAATCGGCTTCGGTCGCCAGGATGTTCAGCGCGTCGGCATCCACTACCACGCGGCCCTGCCAGATCTCGCGATCCAACCCGCCGGGGCCGAAAAGTCCGGCGACGAACGCGTGCGCGTCGTCGCCGGTCGTCAACCCCGGCCCAACCAGCAGCGCATCGTAGCTTGACGCGGCCCCGAGCAGCCGGGGCAGGCCGGCCGCGGTGTGCGTGCCTTCCGCGCCGGGCAGGGGCAGCCAGGTGATCTCGGGGAGCGCGCCGGCGAGGATGACCTGGAGCGGCGCGGGGACGGCCAGCGTCGCCAGACCCGCGCCTGCGCGCATGGCGGCCAGGCTGCACAGATGCGCCGCGCCGGTGTAGTTCAGCGAGCCGGCTATGATCAGGGCGCGGCCGAAGGTGCCTTTGTGCGCGTTCGCAGGGCGCTTGGGCAGCCAGAGGCCCACCTGACGCCATTCGACGAATTCGGCCAGGATCTCCTGGCCGAACTCGTCGGGGATGCCGATATCCACCACCGCCAACAGGCCGCACGCAGCGGCGCCGGGGTGCTGGAAATGGCCCCACTTCGGGAAACCAAAGGTGATGGTGAAATCGGCGGAGAGCGCGGCCGGATCCAGGGCGCCCGTGTCGCAGTTCAACCCGCTGGGGCAATCAACCGCCACGATGGTCGGCCGGGGCCACGGCGTCGGCGTCAGATCCTCGTCCTCGTCCCATTCCTCATCATCTTCTTCGTCGGTCTCTTCATCCGTTTCTTCGTCAAGCTCTTCGTCAAGTTCTTCGTCTTCTTCGTCGTCGAAGTCATCGAGGTCTTCATCGTCGGGCGGGGGCAGTCCCGATTCCAGGTCGCGCTGCACATTCGTGCCGAGCGAAAGCGCCTCCATCACCGGGAAGCGCGGCAGCCCCGTGCTGAAGCTGCCGTCCTCTTCGATGGGCGGATTGCGCCGCTCGTCCAGCTCCTCGCGCGCCACTTTGAGGATCTCAGCCAGCTTGCCCTCGATGGGCCGCTCTACGCCGGTGCCCAGCAACGCGTCTATGATCACATCGTTCTGGATCAGCTCATCGCGCAGCTTGTTGTAGCCGGGGTCATTATCGGCGTACAGGAGGGTGATCCCGCGGCGCTTGCGTTTGAGCTGGCGGAAGTTCTCATCCCCCTTGGTGTCGCGTTTCCAAACGTAGACGGTGACCAGGTGGCCGAGGTCCATCAGATAGCGAGCGGCCACCAACCCATCGCCGCCGTTGTTGCCTGGCCCAACCAGGATCAGGATCGCCACTTCAGGATCGGGTGCGATGAGCGCGTGACAGACATTCGCAACAGCCTGCCCGGCCAACTCCATCATCGCCGCATAGGGATGGCCCCCGGCGTCGGTGGCTTGCTCGATCTGGCGCATTTGCGCGACATTCACGATTTTCATTTGGATCCTCTTTTCGACAGGTCGTGGGCGCCGCCCGCGGCCTCGGTCAGCCGCCAGGCGGCCAGGAACATGCTGGCGATAATCGGCAGCATGAGCAGCAGATAGATCAGCCGCAGCGTCGCGGAGGGGGAGGTTCCGATGGGATCGAGCGGATGGCGGAGCACGCCGGTGCGCTCAACCAGGAACAGGATCGCAATGCCCAACAGCAGGTTGGCGGCCGCGGTGAAGCGCGCGTCATCGAGCAGCCAGGCCACGGCGATGACGATCAGGCCCACCGCGAGCACCTGCAGCGTCATGGTGACGCGCGGCTCGCCCCAGGCGATCCACGGCCCCCAGGTCAGCCGCGTGGCGGGCATGCTGACGAGGAAATGTGCGGTCCAATACCCCCAGCCAGCCCACAGCAGCGCCCGGCTCCAGCGCAAGAGCGGCTCGCCTGGCCGCAGCAGATACGCGGCGCCGGCGATGCCCGCGGCCCAGAAGCCGATCATCCCCGCCCGGCTGAGTGCGCCGTGGAGATAGACGAGCTTGATGATCTGGCCGAGGGTCTTCTCCTGCGGCATAAGCGCCAGGATCAGCGCGGCCAGGAGCGCGCACAACCCGAACAGCGGCCAAAAATGACGGCTGAGACTTCGCATGAACGGTGTGGTTCCCTCCCCGTGAATGCTGACCATGATACTCCAGAATCGCACTGGCGGCAAAACGACCGGGGAGAAATCATGTTGTGGCCGGGGTTGTTTGGCAGCGGGCTGGTGTCATGGTATGATGCGCCTCATGCGACGAGCTTACCCGGCGGGTCGCAGGTTCAGGACGAAAGGACAAGCGACAGATGGGGTGGTGGTTGCTGATCGGGGGCGGGCTGCTCGCCTGGGTTTTGACCTGGCGGGCGTTTCGGCGTGGACGCCTGCGCACCCCCTGGCATCGAGACGTGGCCGCGCTGCTGCTGTTGGCCGCGGCGACGGTGGGCTGTTTCTGGCGCGTCGCCGCCGGGCAGAATTGGATCCCCGCGGATGGCGGCGATCTGGTCTCGTTCCTCTTTCCGACCTATCGCTTTGCGGCTGCCAGCCTGACTGCGGGCGCGTGGCCGCTCTGGAATCCGCATCTATACGGCGGCGCGCCGCACGTCGGCGACATCCAGGCGGGCTTCCTCTATCCACCCAATCTGGCGCTTTTCTTGCTGAACCCGGATTTCCCTTACTCCGCGCTGCAATCGCTCAGCATGGCGCACATTTGGTTCGCAGGCGCGGGAACCTACCTCTTCCTGGCGCGCGGGCAGAGCGTACGCCGCGTGGCCGCGCTGGCGGGCGCGCTGGTCTTCATGTTCTCGGACGCGTTTTTCGTCCACTTCGGCAATCTGAACTACAACGCGGTGATGAGTTGGCTGCCGTGGGTGTTTTGGGCGTTCACCGCGAGTCTGCGAGTCTGCGAGTCTGCAAATCAGCAAATTAGCGAGTCTGCGAATCAGCGAGCCGGCGCATTCCGCATTCTGCATTCTGCATTCCGTACGCGCTCCCTGCCCAGCGCGGTGATCGCGGGGATGTTGCTGGCGGTCGGGTCGCTCGCCGGACACATCCAGGCGACGCTGTTCATCGGGCTGGCGTTGGCGATCTACAGCACGCTCTGGCTGTGGCTGCGCCGCGCCGACGCCGGCTTTGGGTCCCGCACCGCCCATCTCCTTGTCTCCTTGTCTACCTGTTTCCTGGTGTTCGCACTTCTCTCCGCACCGATCCTGTTGCCCGCGCTGGAGCTGGCCGGCTACACGGCGCGCGTGAATTGGAATTACCAGCAAGCGGCCGGCTATTCCCTGGCGCCGGCGCAATGGATCGGCTGGCTAATTCCAGGCTTCTTTGGCCGCGGACCGCAGTTTCACTGGGGGCTTTGGCCGCGCGTCGAGAGCGGCTATGTCGGCATCCTGCCGCTGATCCTGGCCGCGCTCGCGATCCTGCTGCGCCGTCTGCCGGGCGAACGCCGGATTTGGCCGTGGGTCGGCTTGGCGGCGGTCAGCTTCGTGCTGGCGTTGGGCATCTACGCCATCCCGCACGGCTGGCTGACGCTGCTGCCGGGGTTCGGGCAGTTGCGCGCGCCGGCGCGGCTGGTGCTGGTGACCGGGTTCGCGCTGGCGGCCCTGGCCGCGTTCGGCCTGGAGGCGATCTTGCGGCCGCTCGAATCGGCCGCATCCGCCGCCTTCGAGCGACTCTGGCGCGGGATTGGCCGCGCCGTGGCGGCCGTCTGGGCGGTGGCTGTGCCGTTGGGCTATCTGGCGCTGCTCCTGACCCAAGACCGGGAGCCGGCGATCATCAGCCGCGTCTCGATCACCCTGATCGCGCTCCTGTCGTTCGCCGGCCTGTTGGCCGCCAGCTTCCTCTGGCTCACCGCCCGGCGCGGCGCGTGGGCGCAGCCGCTTACGCTGGGGTGGCTGGCCGTCGGGCTGATCTACGGCGATCTCGCCAGCCTGGCCGCGCACCAGGACGTGGGCAATCAAGACCCCAGCCTGAGCTATCGCCAGCCGGCCATCGCCGGTTTCCTGGCGCAACAGCCCGGCCCCTTCCGCATTGACACCAAAACCGGCATCGAGCAAGAGTGGCAGCCAGACACGGCGCTGCTTTACGGGCTGGAAGACATTGATGGCATCGCCAACCCGCTGCTGCTGGCCGACGCCGGGCGCTACTGGGACAACCTCGGCTCCCGCTCCACGCCGCTTTATGATCTGCTCAACATCCGCTACGTCATCGCGCGCAAAGATGCGCCCCTGGACTGGAGCAAATTCGTGCTGGCGTTCGACGGCGATGCGAAGCTCAATGTCTACGAAAACAAGAACGCGCTGCCGCGGGCCTTCCTCGTCCCGCAAACGCAACCCGTGACCGATCACGAGACGGCCTGGACGGCCATCCACGCGGCCGGGTTCGATCCGCATGGTGCCGCGGTGGTCGAAGGCGCGTCCAACCTTCCGGCAGGGGGTCAGGGGCAGGTCTCGGAGATCCGTCATCAGGCCAACCGCCTGACGATGCAAGTGACCGCGGACGCCCCGGCCTTCGTCGTGATCAGCCAGATGTGGTATCCCGGCTGGCAGGCGTGGGTGGATGGCGCGCCCGCGGGGCCGGTTCTGCGGACAAATTACACGTTCCAGGGGATCAGCGTGCCCGCGGGGGCGCACCGCGTGGAATTGCGCTTCGAGCCGTTCCTGTGGCGTGCGGGCTGGGGGCTGGCCGCCGTGGGCCTGATCTTCGCAGTGTTCATCTTGCTGAAGTACCATCGCAAGGACAAGGGACAAGATGCCGATTGATGCACCGATTCACGTAAACGAAGCGAACCTGCCCCGCGTGTTCGGGGCCGGCGTGCCGGTGATGTTGGTCTTCTGGCGCCGCGATTGCACGACGTGCGAGCAGTTGGCGCCGCGCCTCGACAGCCTGGCGCGGCGCTACGCGGGCCGCGCGCTGATCGCCAAGGCCAATGTGACGGACGAGCCGGGCCTGATCCGCCGCTACGGCGTAGATCGGCTGCCCGCGGTCATCCTGGTGAAAGACGGGCAAGAAGTGGCCCGGGGAATCGGCGCGGCGCCGGAGGGGGATTGGGCGGCCTGGCTCGATCACCTGACCGGCGCGCGGCGGGAGCGGCCCGCGCTGCCCGTCGGCCCAAGCACGCCGTTGACGGGACCCGCCGCGCCGCCGGCCGCCCCGCCGCGGGCAAAGAGCCAGGCGGCCGAAACAGGCGCAGGTTCCGGCGCGGCACAGCCGATCACGATCACCGACGCCACGTTCGACGGACTGCTGGCCGCGAGCCTCGGCCCGGTGCTCGTGGATTTCTGGGCCGCGTGGTGCGGGCCGTGCAAGATGATTGCGCCCGCCGTGGCCGACCTGGCGCGCGAATTCGCGGGGCGGGCCGTCGTGGGCAAGCTCAACGTGGATGAAAACCCGCGCACTGCGGGCCGGTTCGGGGTGATGAGCATCCCCACGCTGTTGATCTTCAAGAACGGGCAAGTGGTGGATCAGATCGTGGGCGCGCAGCCCGCGGCCGTGTTGCGCCAGCGGTTGGCGCGACAGACGGCCTAAACCGTCGGATGAAAGGATCAATGATGAAGTTACCGTTCGGGAAATCCATCGGCGCGCGGGGCTGGCTGGCGGCCGGTTCGCTGGCGCTGGCCGTCCTATGTACAACGCTCCTGGCGCTCAGCGGATGCGCGGCGCAGCGGGCCGCGCCCACACCGACGCCGACCAAGACGCGGATGCCGACCTTTACGCCGGTCAAGGCCACGGCGACCCTGCCGCCCATCGTCGCGGCGGCCACGGCTCCCGCAGCCACGGCCGTGCCGCCGCCCACGCAGCCGCCCACCGTTGCGCCCAGCCCGCTGCCGCCCACCGCGGCCCCGACCGCGATTCC
>CAZYHE010000297.1:0-6169 GCA_964647225.1 uncultured Anaerolineales bacterium | reverse complement strand
TTGCCGATTATGCCGCGGGTGGCGAGTTGACTGCCTTCACGGCGCTCGATAGCGAGGACTTCCATGCGCCGCAATGAGGAAGCAATCATGTCATTAGCTGAACCGCAACTACAACAACTTGGCGAAGAGGTCCGGCAAGTGCGCGATTTCCTGGTCGGCGATCTCGCTCTCAAGATGGAGAGATTGGCTCGCCGACGGTCGCTCTTGCTTTATAGCCTGCGCCGGCCGGGGCTTCGACTCAGGAACCCGATTGCCATCGCCCTGGAGGATGACGGTGGGCAGGTAATCGCTTCCGCCTATGATCTGGAGCTGTTCGGCTATGGGGAAACCGAAGGCGAGGCGTTGGATGACTTGCGGCATACCATTGTAGATCTCTACCTCACGCTGCGAGAAAACGTCAATGCTTTAGGTGCCTTACCCGAACAGGTTTGGGAATACCTGGCGGACATTGTGGAGGAAGATCCCCGCTATGAAAGTCCAAGAAGTGCTGCGCGCCTTTGACAAATTGGAAATGGAGATACGAGAAGGACGGGATACCCTGGCCTTTTTCCGCTGCGAAGGGCAGATCATTTTGTGGACCAAAGTCCCACACAAACGCGGTGAGCTAAAAGGCAAATTACCCGATCTAGTCCGGCAGCAACTGCGGCTGAATGAAGCCCAATTCCGAGAGTTGATCGCTTGTCCTCTGGATCGCGCTGGATACATTCAGGCGCTTCGCGAAAAAGGCTTCCTTACTTCGTCGGAGCAATCATAATGCACCCACCAACCTACCAACTCATCGGCCACGACGCCCCCCGCCTGGACGCGCCGGACAAAGTTACCGGCCAAACCCGCTACCCCGGCGACATCACCTACCCGAACATGTTGCACATGGCGACCCTGTTCGCGGGCCGGCCCCATGCGCGCATCCTGAGCATGGACACGGCGGAGGCCGCGCGCGCGCCGGGCGTGGTCGCGATCTTCACCGCCGCCGATGTGCCGGTGAACGAGTACGGTCTGCAAATCCCCGATCAGCCGGTGCTGTGCGGGCCAGGCTCGGCCAAAGCGGGCGCGGACGTGGTGCGCTTCGTCGGCGACCAGGTGGCGCTCGTCGTCGCCGAGACCGAGGCGCAGGCGCGCGCCGCGTGCAAGCTGATCCGCATCGCGTGGGAAGATCTGCCCGTCGTGACCGATCCCGAAGTGGCCGCGCCATCGCTCGCCGGCGGGCTGGGCGGAGATGATCCGACGCGCGCCGTGCCCTTCCAACTTCACCCCGCCTGCGCCGACAACGTCTGCTACAGCTACCGCGTCCGCAAAGGCGACTTGGCGGCGGGCTTTCGCGAGGCGGATGTAGTCATCGAAGGCGTGTATCAAACGCCCGTCCAGGAGCACGCCTATCTCCAGCCCGAAGCCGGGGTTGCTTATCTGGATGACGAAGGTCGGGTCACGGTCGAAGTGGCCGGCCAATGGACGCACGTGGATCAAAAGCAGATCGCCCACACGCTGGATATTCCGGTCGAGCAGGTGCGCGTCATCTATCCGGCCATCGGCGGCGCGTTCGGCGGCCGCGAAGACATGTCGGTGCAGATCACGCTGGCGCTGGCGGCCTGGCGGCTGGCGCAGCGCGGCGTCCGCCGGCCCATCAAGACAGTCTGGAGCCGCGAGGAGTCCATCATCGGCCACGGCAAACGCCACGCGATGAAGATTTACACGCGCTGGGGCGCGCGGCGCGACGGCAAGCTGACCGCAGTCGAAGTGAAAGTGATCGCCGACGGCGGCGCGTACATGTACACCAGCAACAAGGTGCTGGGCAATACCACCCAAACATGCACCGGGCCATACGAAATCCCCCACGTCGCGGTGGACACCCACGCGGTCTACACCAACAATGTGCCAGGCGCAGCGTTCCGGGGCTTCGGCGGGCCGCAGGGCCACTTCGCCGCCGAAAGCCAGATGGACAAACTGGCCGAGGCGCTGGGCCTGGATCCGGTGGAAATCCGGCTGAAGAACATCCTCACCGCCGACAAACTCCTCACCACGGGCGACCTCATCCCCGGCGGCGTCGGCCTGACCGACACGATCATCGCCGCGGCGCGCGCGGCCGGCTGGACGCAGGATGAAGCGGGGCATTGGCAGAGACCGGCGAATCCGGGGTCAGGAATCAGGAATCAGCCGGCGGATGGTGGGGGCCAATCCCCCATCCCCCATCCCCAATCCCCAATCAAACGCGGCATCGGCTTCGCGGCCGGGTTCAAGAATGTCGGTTTCAGCCTGGGCTATCCGGAGAATAGCTATGCGCGGGTGGAGCTGCACGGCGCCTCGGAGATCATGGAGGCGGTCGTCTATTTCGCGGGCGCGGACTGCGGCCAGGGGAACCATACGATCATCGCGCAGGTGGCGGCCGAAGTGACGGGCGTGCCGTTCGAGCGAGTGCGCGTGGTCGCTTCGGACACGGCCCAGATGGGCGATTCCGGCAGCGCATCCGCCTCACGGCTGACTTACATGAGCGGGAATGCCGTGCGTGGCGCGGCGGAAAAGGCGCGCGCGGCGTGGCAGAGTGAAGAACGGCCGGCGGTCGGGGAGTATGTCTATCTCGCGCCCAAGACCACGCCGCTCGATCACGATACCGGTTATGGCAAGCCGAATTTCGCTTATGGCTACGTGGCCCAGGTCGCGTTCGTGGCAGTGGACACCGAAACGGGCGAAGTCAAGGTCGAGCGGTTCATCACCGCCGATGACGTGGGCAAGGCGATCAACCCGCAGCAGGTGATCGGCCAGATCGAAGGCGGCGCGGTGCAGGCATTGGGCTACGCGCTGCTGGAGAACTGGCAGACCAAAGCGGGCCGCGTGCTCACCGATACCTTCAGCACCTATCTGATCCCGACCATCTTGGATGTGCCCGAACAGATGGACGCGCTGATCGTGGAGACGCCCGACCCGAACGGCCCCTTCGGCGCGCGCGGCATGGGCGAGATGCCCTTTTTGCCAGCGGCCGCGGCGGTGGCGGCCGCGGTGCATGACGCGACCGGCGTGCGCTTCGACGAATTCCCGCTGACGCCGGAACGCGTGTGGCGCGGATTGCAGGGACGCTGAATCATCACAAAGGAGATGCCTTTCTATGCTTGCAGATCTGATCTTGAAAAACCGCAGCTATCGCCGCTTCTACGAAGACGCGGCGATCAGCCTGGACACCCTGCGCGAGCTGGTGGATTTGGCCCGACTCTCCGCCTCCGCGCGCAACGGGCAGCCGTTGAAATACGCGCTCTGCTGCGACCGGACGACCAACGCGGCCATCTTCTCGACCCTGGCCTGGGCCGGCTATCTGACCGACTGGCCCGGCCCGGTCGAGGGGGAACGCCCATCCGCGTACATCGTCGTGCTGGGCGACACGGCGCTCAGCCAGTCGTTCGGCGTGGATCACGGCATCGCCATGCAGAGCATCCTGCTGGGCGCGACCGAGAAGGGGCTGGGCGGCTGCATGATCGGCTCGGTGCAACGCGAGCGGCTGCGCGCCATCCTGGGCATCTCGGAGCAGTACGAGATCCTGAACGTGGTCGCGCTGGGCAAGCCGAAGGAAATCGTCGTGCTCGATCCTGTGGCGCCGGACGGGAGCATCAAGTACTGGCGCGATGCGCAGCAGGTGCATCATGTGCCCAAGCGGCGGCTGGAAGATCTGATCGTCGGCGCTTTGGGTTCCTGAGAGCTTCAGGCCAAGACACGCCACGCAAACATGCCTCGACTCAGACGCTGGGTCGCGCTCGATGAATCGGGCGCGACCCAGTAGCGCGGCGCTGAAGGCGCCGCGCGGTCATACCCCATTCCTCCATCCCCCCACATGCGGTCGAATCTCCGGCTGAGATCGGCGACGAATTCCACGCGGGGAAGCCAGCTTGCAGAAAACCGCCCGCCCCGCGCGTAGAATGGTTCCATGATAGCCGATGCGCCTGTCCCATCCGGCCGCGTTTGATTACGAAAGGTATTCCCATGTCAACCCGCACCTTCACCTCGCCCGCCAAACTGAAAGACGCGTTGGGCGAGCAACAGTATATCGCCAACGACGAGATCGCGACGATCATGTACTTGAGCCAACAGCTCGGTAAGCCGCTGCTGACCGAAGGCCCGGCCGGCGTCGGCAAGACGGAGCTGGCGAAGGCCATCGCGGGCGCGACCGGCCGCGAGCTGATCCGGCTGCAGTGTTACGAAGGGCTGGACGAAACCAAGGCGCTCTACGAGTGGGAATACGCCAAACAGTTGCTCTACACGCAACTGCTGCGCGACAAATTGCAGGAGACGCTCACGGGCACGATCGGCCTCGCCGCGGCCGCCGACCGGCTGGCTGCCGAGGAAGATGTCTTCTTCTCGATGCGTTTCCTGCTTCAGCGCCCGCTGCTCAAGGCGATCCTGAGCAAAGAACCCACCGTCCTGTTGATTGACGAGATTGACCGCGCGGACGCCGAGTTCGAGGCGTTCTTGCTGGAGGTTCTGAGCGATTTCCAGGTCAGCGTGCCGGAGTTGGGGACATTGGTCGCGGTCCATCGCCCCCTGGTGGTGCTGACCAGCAACAACACCCGCGAACTGAGCGAGGCGCTCAAACGCCGGTGCCTGTATCTGTTCATTGACTATCCGACGGTGGATCAAGAGCTGGCGGTGGTGCGCCTGAAAGTGCCCGAGTTGGCGCCCAAGCTGGCGCGGCAGGCCATCGAGTTGGTGCATCGCCTGCGCGCGATGGACTTGCGCAAATCCCCCAGCATCAGCGAGACGCTGGACTGGGCGAAGGCGCTGGTCACGCTCAACGCCCGCCAACTCGATCAGCAGACCCTGGAAACGACCCTGAGCGTCCTGCTGAAGCACGAGAGCGACCTGCAACGGGTCAAAGGCGAGCTGACGCGCACCGAACCCGACATCGAACCACCGCGCCCGCCGCGGCGCCCGCGGCCCGACGATGATGATTTTGCCCGCTATCGAAGAAACAATTGAGGAGACAGGGGACAGGAGTCAGGAGTCAGCAAAGAAGAGTGTGAAGGCTGATTCCTGCCCCCTGATCCCTGACTCCTGATCCCTGGTGCCACCATGGAAGACCGCATCATCAAATTCATCGCCGCGCTGCGCGGGGGCGGTGTCCGGGTCAGCCTGGCGGAGAGCGCCGACGCTTTCCGGGCGATTCAGGAGTTGGGCATCCAGGATCGCGAGCGATTCCGGCTGGCGTTGCGCGCCACGCTGGTGAAAGACGCCGGCGATCTCCCGACCTTCGAGGAGCTGTTCCCGCTCTTCTTTAATTCGGGCGACGCGCCGCCCCTGCTGAACCTGGCGCAAGACCTCAGCCCCGACGAAGCCGGCATGATCGCGGAGGCGCTGCGGCAATTCAACCGCAAGCTGCGCGATCTGCTTGAGAAGCTGCTGCGCGGGGAGTCGCTCAGCCAGCAAGAGCTGGATCAGCTCGGCCAGATGGTGGGGCTGAACCGGGCCGACGACCTGCGCCAGCGCGAGTGGCTGACGCGGCGCATGGCACAGGCGCTCCGCTTCCGCGAGGTGCAAGAGGCGCTCCGCCAGCTCATGGAGTTGCTGGGGCAGATGGGGATGAACAAGCAGCGGCTCGATCAGATGCGCCAACTGCTCCAGGCCAACCAGCAGGCGCTCATGGAGCAGTTGCGGCAGCACGCCGGCCAACGCATCGCCGAGAACATGGCCCAACGCCGGCCCGACCAGGGGCTAGACGATCTCCTCAATCGGCCATTCAACGCGCTCTCGGATCAGGACATGGCGCGGCTGCGCAAGGAAATCCGCCGGCTGGCGGCTCTGCTGCGCAGCCGGATCGCATTGCGCCAGAAGCACGCCAAGACCGGCCAACTCGATGCCAAAGCGACGATCCGCGCCAACTTGAAACATGGCAGCGTGCCGATCGAGATCGTGCATCGTGACCGGACCCTCAAACCCAAACTCGTGGTGATCTGCGACATCAGCACCTCCATGCGTTCCTGCTCGGAGTTGATGCTCAGCCTGGTCTACGGCCTGCAGGATCAGATCAGCAAGACCCACGCATTTGCTTTCATTGACCATTTGGAGTACATTTCACCGGACTTCACCGGCCGGGAGCCAAATGAAGCGGTCGCCGGGGTGCTGGCGCGGCTGCCGTCAGGCCACTACAACACCGATCTGGGGTTCAGCCTGGCGCAGTTCAGCCACAGCTTCC
>CAZYHE010000296.1:0-6172 GCA_964647225.1 uncultured Anaerolineales bacterium | reverse complement strand
GATGCCATCTCAATCGGATGAATTCGCCGGTCAGGTCGTGCTGGTGACGGGCGGGTCGCGCGGGATCGGCCGGGCGATCGTGCTGGCCTTCGCCGAACGCAGCGCGCACGTCACGTTCTGCTATCGCACGGATGCCGCGGCCGCCGCGGCGGTCGTGGCGGGGGCGCGCGGCCACGGCGGGACGATCACGGCCGCGCAGGCCGATGTGGGGGTCAGTGCGCAGGCGACGGCGCTGGTGACGGATGTGCTGGCGCGGCACGGCCGGCTCGATGTCTTGGTCAACAACGCCGGGGTTTTCCCGCGGCGGCCGTTCGCCGAGATCAGCGACGCGGAGTGGGAGGATGTGCTGCGGGCCAACCTCTTCTCCGCGTTTTATTGTGCGCGGGCCGCGCTGCCGGCCATGATCGCCGCGGGCCGGGGCGCGATCATCAACATGGCCTCGATCTCCGGCCGCCGCGGGTCAGCTTTCCACGCCCACTACGCGGCCGCCAAAGGCGGGCTGCTGGCGCTGACCCGCTCTCTCGCCAAAGAGGCGATCCCCCACGGGATTCGGGTGAACGCGGTGGCGCCGGGGCGGATTGACACCGACATGATGGTGGTGGGGTATCGCACGGAGGAGGCGGCGCGCCTGCTGCGCGATGTGCCGATCGGTCGTTTCGGCACGCCGGACGAGGTGGCGCGGGCAGTGCTCTTCCTGGCGAGCGAGGCCAGCAGCTATCTGGTCGGGGAGACGATCGAGATCAATGGCGGGCTGTTGATGGATTAGCCTTCGAACCTGTACCCCAGCCTGTGCATGGCATGATCCAGCCACCCTTGCTGCGGCGCGCTGATCGGCGGGAGGGCGGACAGGGGCGCCCAGAAGAGTTGGAATTCGTGGTTGTCCGCGACCTGCGTCCAGGCTGATGGGCCGCCCGCCGGGGCCTGGAGGTGGAAGAAATGGCGCCGCCGGCTGGGCGAGAGCGCGTCGTCGGGCGTCCAGCCGGTGATGCAGTAGGTGATGTATGCGCCGTCGGGGACGCGATCCCACTCCGCGTAACTCACCTGGGTGAAGCCGGCCGCCCGGCGCAGCGGCTTGACCGCAATCCCGCGGCGAAACTCGGCCCAGGCGAAACTGCCCACATCGGGCCGGGCGTAGACCCGCGTGCGCCGGGCGATGTAAATGTGCCCCGGTTCCCCTTCATCTATATGCCCCAGGCTTTGTATCAGCGTCAAATCCCCCAGCCCGGTTTCTTCCCGCGCCTCGCGTCGGGCGGCCGCTTCGGCGGTCTCCCCTTCCTCGACCGTGCCCGCCGGGATTTGGATGCCCGCGAACGGATGCTGGAAGAGCAGCAGTTCGACGCCGTGCCCGGCCCGGCGGGTGACGAAGGCGGTCACTTTTTCGAGGATCATCGGCGTTATAGTTTGGGGATGAGGGGGGCGGCGCGGCCGGCGCGGCGGAGCAGGATCGTCATCGGGGTGGCCGTCGCCCGCCAGCTCGCCACCGCCGAGCGCAGGATCTCCAGCGCGACCGTGAAGTCGGCCGGCGCGGCGGCCGCGAAGATGCCGGCATCCTCGTAGAGCACCAGGTAGCCGCGCTCGGCCGGCGCCCACGAGAGGTCGCGCACGCTGTCGGCCAGCGCATCCCAGTTCCGCCCGAAGTACGTCGGGAATTCCAACGCCGCGGCGAACGCGGTCAGGAAGTCAGCCTTCGCTGTGATCGGCCGGCCATCCAGACGGGCGAAGCGCCAGCCGTGCTGGGCGGCGCGCCGGGCGATCTCCGCGGCGGCCGCCGGCTGGGTCAAGCGATAGAGGCCGGGCGGGACAAGGCCGGTCAGCAGGTCGGTCAAGCGGTCGCTCATGGGATCACCCGCCGGAAGCTGTCGTAATGGTCATCGGTGTAGAAAAGCTCCTCCTGGCTGCCACGGACGAGACGCCGCGCGCCCCGGTCGGGTGAGCCGGGCGTGACCACGGTATATTCATGGTAGTAGCCGCTCGGCTTGCGCGGCAAGCGGCCCTCGCGATTCTCGAACACGACGCCGTCTTGCCGATAGGGGAAGGGGCCATTGCGGGCGATCAGCCGGATCGTGTCGTGCGCCTCTTTCGGCAGCCGGTCGAGCCGGATCGTGGCGAGGCGGTCGCCGGGCAGCGGCGTCGCGATGCGCAGGCCACCGGGTGTGGGCGAAGCCGTGGGCCGTCGCGTTGGCGTTGCGGTGGATCGTACCGTCGGCGTTGCCGTGGATCGGGGCGTTGCGGTTGGCCGGACGGCCGGCGTGGCCGAACGGGCGAGCGGGGCGGTGGTCGCGGCTGCGCCCGCGGTGGCAGCCGGCCGCGCGGTGGCGCTCGGTGTAAAGGTCGGCGTCGCGGCCGTTGGATCGGCCGGCTGCGCGGTAGCGCTCGGCGTGAAGGTCGGTGCCGCCGCTTCGGGATCGGCCGGCCGCGCGGCGACTGTGGCCGCGGCCGGTGGGGGCGGGGCCGGCCGCGCCAGGGTCAGCACGGCGAATCCCGCCAGCAGGATCAGCGCGGCGATCAGCAGGATGGTGAACTGGGTTTGCCGCATCCGTTGCCGTTGTTTCATGGGGCCTCCGGCGGGAGAGTATAGCACAGATGGTCGGGGCGGGCAATGTTTCATCTGGGTGGGGTGTCACCCTACACCAGGCGAGACTCGACCAGCCGCAGCAGCGACGCCTCTTCCGGCGCGATCCGCTCATTCAGTCGCGCCGCGGCCAGGACGGGGATCCATGCCTCCAACTCGGCGTCGGGGCAGGCGCGCCGGCTGCGATAGGCTCGCAGGTATGCAGCCCGGAAGCGGGCGCGCAGGAATTGGATCAGCAGGCGTTGGCCGGCGAGCATGTGGGGCGGCAGGGCGGCCATGCGGAACATCAGCACGGTGCGCGCAACATCGGCGATGGGATTGCCCCGGCTGGCGGTCGTCCAGTCAATCACGATCGGCCCGCGCGGCGACATGATCAGGTTGTTGGGGTGGAAGTCGCCGTGGCAGACCACGTCGCCGTCGGGCAGGCGCGCCAGGGCGGCCAGGGCCTTGTCGCGAGCCGCCGCGGGCAGCGCGGGCGCGCGCTCGATGGCGCGGGTGAGGCCGCCGCGCTGCGGGGGCAGTTCATCGCGCCGGCACGCGTGCATCGCCGCGTGGACTTCGGCAAACTGCCGCGCGCTGCGGAAGATCGTCCACGGTTGCCGCGCCAACGCATCCAGCATGGATGGCCCGACGATCCGCTCATAGACGATGCCCAGCCGCCCCTCGACTTCCACGACATCCACCACCGCCGGCGCAGCCAGCCCCGCTTCAGACACCAGGCGCCCGATCCTTGCCTCGTGCCCCACCCAGTCCCGCGGCATCTCAGGCCGGTAGAGTTTGAGGATCTGATCTTCGCCCCAGGCGAACACCTCCGCGGTGCGGCCGTTGCCCACCAGCAGGCCCTTGCGCCGCGCCTGGTCGCCGATATGGTTGGCCTGTCCCATGTCATGCCTTTCTTTGGTCAAGTGATGTGACTACTATGCTACCATTACGAACGTTTGTCAAGATGCCGCCGGATACCTGACCTGGATCATATACAGGTGTCTGGGTGAAGCCTATCATATGTGCAGATTTCAGCATATAGTAAAGGACGCATATGGAATCCTACCAGACACGCGCGGCGACCCTTAAGGCGATTGCCCACCCCGTGCGGCTGCACATCGTGGACATCCTCCGCCAGGCGCCGGAGTGTGTCTGCCATCTCTCGGCCGCGCTCGACAAGCCGCAGCCGTACATCTCGCAGCAGCTCGCCATCTTGCGCCATGCCGGCGTGATCGTGGACGAGCGCGAAGGGGCCAATGTCTTCTACCGGCTGACCGGCGCGGACGTGGCGAGCCAAGTGGCGGCCGCGTGCGGCCCGCTGGCGGATGGGGTGGCGGGTCATCGCCCGGTGGCTGACTGCGCCTGCCCGAAGTGCATGGAACCGGGCAGTCTGAAATGATGGATTGGCTTGACACCCTCTTCCGATTGCTCCAGGGTGGCCTGGGCAACCTGGCCGCGTATCTCGCCGCGCACGTGCTGTTGTGCCTGCTGCCGGCATTTTTCATCGCGGGCGCGCTCTCGGCGCTGGTGCCCAAGGAGGCGGTCACGCGCTACCTGGGCCGGACCGCACCGAAGTTCATCTCCTACCCCGCGGCCGCGCTCGGTGGGTTCAGCCTGGCGGTCTGCTCCTGCACCGTCTTGCCGCTCTTCGCCGGCATCTATCGCAAGGGCGCGGGGTTGGGACCGGCGATCACTTTCCTCTTCGTCGGGCCGGCGATCAATATCCTGGCGCTCTCCTACACCGGGGTCGCCATCGGCATGGATATCGCGCTCGCCCGGCTGGTGCTTTCGCTGCTCTTCGGGATCGGCATCGGCCTGCTGATGGCGTTGATCTTCCGCCGCGACGACGTCGCGCACGACGCCAGCGGCGCGGATGCCTTTGCCGCGCGCGCCACCGTCGAGCGCCGCACCTGGCTCTTCCTGCTGATCCTGCTGGCTGTGCTGATCGCGGGCACGCTGCAAGTGGGGCTGCTGACGAATGGTTACGCCAGCGTGACGCTGCCATTGCCCGCGGCCGAGCGCTTCCAGGCCGCGTTGAATCAGCTCGTGCCGTTCGACGCGACCCGCGGGGAAGAGGGCGTCACCGTCCAGGGCGTGCTCCTGATCGGCCTGCTGGCGCTGATCGGGCTGGCCGCGTGGCGCGGGTTGAACAACGTCACCGACGGCTTCAACCGCTGGATATGGGCCACGTTGGGCCTGGTCGCGCTGACCCTGCTGCTGGCGGCTGTCCGCATGACCGCGGCCGCGGGCGGGCTGACCGTGGCGCTGACGGGCAAGGCGCTGGTGGTGGCGTTGGGAATGGCCGCGCTCTGGCGGCTGGCCCGCCAATTCGAGGCGTACGAGATCCAGGAATGGCTGTGGGAGACGTGGCGCTTCGTCCGGCCGCTCTCCCCGCTGCTGAGCGCCGGCGGCTTCGCAGAGGGCGTCATCCGGCCGCTCATCCGGCCGGAGTGGATCGAATCGCTGGCGGGGTCGAACACCGTGCTCGGCAACCTGGTCGGCGTGCTCTTCGGCGTCTTCATGTATTTCCCGACCCTGGTGGAGGTGCCGATTGCGCGGCTCTTTCTCGATCTGGGGATGCACCGCGGCCCGCTGCTGGCCTATCTGATGGCCGACCCGGAGCTGAGCCTGCAAAGCATTCTCATCACGGCAAGCATCATCGGCCGGCGCAAGGCCTGGACGTATGTCGGCTGGGTGGCGCTCTTCAGCACGGTGGCCGGGCTGCTGTTCGGCGCGTGGGTGGATGGTTTTTAGTTGTCAGTGGTTAGTTTTCAGTTGTCAGTTTCGGTATTATACTATAAGAAGGTGATTTTATGACGCTACACATCAAAATCCTCGGCGGCGGCTGCGCCAACTGCGAACGGCTGGAGAAGCACGCCAAAGCGGCAGTTACCCAACTGGGCGTCGAAGCGACGTTCGAGAAGTCGGGTGACTACAACGAGTATGCCCGTTACGGGCTGCTCGCCACCCCCGGCCTGGTCGTCAACGACAAGCTGGTCAGCGGCGGTAAAGTGCCCGCGGTGAGCCAGGTGGTGACGTTGTTGACGAATGTGGTGGCGGAGGAACGGTAGATTGGTACGGGGTAGATTGGTAAGTTGGTAGGTTGGTAGGTTGGTAAGTTGGTAAACTGGTAAGGTTGGTACACTGGTTGAGCAATCTACCAATCTACCTCGTACCAATTTACCAATTTACCCCGTATCGGTTTACCAATCTACCCCGTACCAATTTACCAATCTACCACCAAGGAGGCCCTATGTCACAAACGACCACCACCAAACGCCTTTCCACCCTCGACCGCTTCCTGACCCTCTGGATCTTCCTGGCGATGGCGGTTGGGGTGGCGATCGGCTATTTTGTGCCCGGCGTGGAGGATTTCATCAACCGCTTCCAGGCCGGCACGACCAACGTGCCGATCGCCATCGGGCTGATCCTGATGATGTATCCGCCCTTCGCCAAGGTGAAGTACGAGCGCCTGCCGGAGGTGTTCCGCAACACGAAGGTGCTGGGGCTGTCGTTGTTGCAAAACTGGGTCATCGGCCCGGTCTTGATGTTCGTCCTGGCCGTGATCTTCCTGGGCGACAAGCCGGAGTACATGCAGGGCTTGATCCTGATCGGCCT
>CAZYHE010000295.1:0-6191 GCA_964647225.1 uncultured Anaerolineales bacterium | reverse complement strand
GGCTGCCGGCCAGTGGATCAGCTACACCGTGCGCATCAGCAACACCGGCACGGCCCCCAACACCGGCAACTGGAGCGTGGCGGTCTACACCGACACCGCGCCCGCCTGCGGCGATCAAGACTGGGCCAACACCGCGGCCGTGCCCGCCCTGGCCCCCGGCGCGTGGGCCGACGTGAGCGTCTTCACCTACGGTTTCAGCGAGGCGGAGCAGGGCAACCACACCGTCTACGCCTTCGTGGACCCCACCTGCGTCTATGAAGAGGGGAGCGAGGCCAACAACATCGGCGGCCCGCTCGCCCTGGCCGTCGGCGCGCCGCGGCGGCCCGATCTGACCGTGGAGGGCGTGACCGTCACCCCGGCGCAGCCCGGCGCGGGCCAACCGGCACAGTTCGCCATCCGCATCCGCAACGCGGGCATCGGCGATGCCCAGTCCAACACCTGGGCCGGCCTCTACCTCGACCGCACGCCGGCCGGCTGCGGCGGCGCGGTGGACATCGGCGACCGCGTGGCGCAAATCCCGCCGCTGGCCGCCGGCGCCAGCCACGTCTTCACCCTGACCACGCCGTTCGAGACCCAGGGCACGCATCAAGCCAACGTCTTCCTGGACTACGGCTGCATCCTGGCCGAGAGCGACAAGACCAACAACCGCTACGGCCCGCTCAGCGTTGAAGTCGGCCCGCCGCAGTATCCCGACCTGGCCGTGACGAGCGTGACCACCGTGCCGCCCGCCCCCATCGAAGGGCAGTCGGTGAACTTCGTCGTGACGCTACGCAACCAGGGCATGGATGCGCTGCACTCCTACACCGGCGCCGGCCTCTACTTCAACCGCGTGCCGGCCGGCTGCGGCGGCGCGCTCGACCTGGCCGACCTGGGCGCGACGGCGCCGCTGCTCGACGTCGGGGCCAGCTTCACCTTCACCCTGACGAAGACCTTCACGGGCGCGGCTCAGCACATCGCCTACGTCTTCGCCGACTACGGTTGCGTAGCGACCGAGCGCGACGAGGCCAACAACCGCTACGGCCCCATCACGATCACCCTGACATCGGGCGTGCGGCCCGACCTGGTCGTGGAGAGCGTGCTCGCCACGCCGCTCGACCCGGCCGCGGGGCAGGCGGTGGCGCTGGTGGTGCGCGTGAGTAATCAGGGCACGCAGGCGGTAAGCGCCGGCGCGGTCGTCGGCATCTACGCCGACGAGACGCCGGCCTGCGGCGCGGCCGCCTTCAGCGAGACCGCGCTGCCGGCGCTGGGGGTGGGGGCGAGAACCACCTTCACGACCACGGTGGCCTTCCCCACCGGCGGCGAGCACCGCGCCTACGTTTTCGCCGACCCCAACTGCACGCTCACCGAACGCGACGAGGCCAACAACCTCTTCGGCCCAATCGTCTTCAACCCACCGCCGGCCGCGCGGCCCGACCTGGTGGTCGCCGGCCTGACGGCGAACCCGGCGCAGGCGCTGGTGAATCAGCCTGTGACCTACACCGTGCGCATCAGCAACACCGGCACGATCGCCACCGCGACCGCGGCGACCGTGGCGATCTACTCCGGCGCGGCGCCGTCCGGCTGCGGCGACCTCGACTGGGACAACACCGGCGAGGTCCCGCCCCTCTCGGCCGGCGGCTGGGCCGACGTGACGATCCCGACGAACGGCTACCCGTACACCAACGACTGGCCGGTCTACGCGTTCGTGGACTATGCCTGCAGCATGGCCGAGACGAACGACGCCAACAATGTCGGCGGCCCGCTCACCGTGCCCGTCACCGTGCCGCTGCCCGATCTGGCGATCGAGAGCGCGACGGCCGCGCCGACCCGCGTGGCCGAAGGGCAAGGGCTGACGCTGACGATCCGCGTCGCCAACCGCGGCATCGCCGCCGCGGCCGGAACCTCCAAGGTTGGCGTCTACGTGGATCAGACCATCGGCTACTGCAACGATCCACAGCCGGTCGGCGGGTGGATCACGGTGTCGGCCCTGGCCGCGGGCGCGAGCGAAAACATCATCGCGCACATCCCCGCCGCCGCGCTCGCGGGCGGCCTGGATCCGCACGAGATCTACCTGTACGAGAACTACCGTTGCACGGCCGGCCAGACCGAAAGCAACTACGATAACAATCGCTACGGCCCGATCAACATTACCATGTTGTGGCCCGACCTGGCCGTCGAGAGCCTGACCGCTGCTCCGGCCAGCCCCGCGGCGCGCGAGCCGGTGACGTACACCGTGCGCGTGCGCAACCGCGGCGACGCCGCCACGACGACGGCGGTCAGCCTGACGATCTACTCCACGCACGTGCCGTGGCTCTGCGGCGACGGTTTGTGGGACAGCGCGACGACGGTGCCCCCGCTCGCGGTGGGCGCCTACGCCGATCTCACGTTGCGCACGGCCGGCTTCCAGACGCCGCAGCAGTATGCGATCTACGCCGTGGCCGATCCGACTTGTCTTCTGTGGAACAAGGACTCTGACGCGGACAACAACCGCTACGGCCCGCTGACCATCTGGGCTGGGCCGCCGCGGCTGCCCGACCTGGTGGTTGACAGCCTGACCTCGTATCCGGCCAACCCGGCCGCCGGCGCGGCAGTGCATTATGTCGTGCGTGTGCGCAACGCCGGCACGGCCGCCAGCCCGGTCGCCCAGGTGGGCATCTACCGCAACCGCATGCCCGGGGCCTGCGGCACGCCCGACCTGACCGATCACGTCGCGCCGCTGGCGATCGGGGCCAGCCAGGAGTTGGTGTTCGACGACACCCTGGCGCAGGGCTGGTGGAGCATCGCCGCCGCGGTGGATGATGCCTGCGCGGTCGAAGAGACCGACGAGTTCAACAACAGCCGCGGGCCGATTGAAATCCAGGTCGGCGCGGGGCCCACACCCACGCCGACCCCCACCCCTTCACCGACGCCCGCGCCCGCGCCGACCCGCCTCTTCGCCTTCGTGGCCGATGGGGCCAACGGCCTGCGCGTGCTGAACGTCACCGACCCGGCGACGCCGACGCTGGTCAGCACGCTCGACACGCCCGGCGAAGCCAACGACGTCGTAGTAAGGCCGATTGGCAATCGGCCCTACGCCCTGGTTGCGGACGGCAGCGCCGGCCTGCATGTGGTGGACGTGACCGACCCGGCCAACCCGCAGCTCGTGGGCAGCTACAACACCCCCGGCGATGCCCGGAGCGTGGCTGTAGGGCCGATTGGCAATCGGCCCTACGCGTTCATTGCCGATGGCGCCTGGGGCCTGCGGGTGATAGACCTCTCGGATCCCGCGCATCCCGCCGACCCGAAGACCGGCGGCAGCTTCTACGACACGCCCGGCTCGGCCTATGGCGTCGCCATCTCCGGCACGGTCGTCTTCATCGCCGACGGCGCGCCCGGCTTGGTGGCGCTCAACGTGGCCGATCCGGCCAACCCGCAGCACCTTCAAACCTACGACACGCCTGGCGCAGCGCTCGGCGTCGCCGTGGCCGCCGCGCCGCCCACTGCGCCGGGCCGCATCTGGGCCTACGTGGCCGATGGCGCCTGGGGCCTGCACGTGGTGGATGTGACCGACCCGGCCCACCCGCAGTTCGTCTCCGTCACCCAGACCCCCGGCACGGCCAGCGATGTCGCGGTCTCCGGCTACCTGGCCTATCTGGCGGCCAGCGACAAGGGTCTGCGGCTGGTCAACCCGGCCATCGTCTCGGCCAACGCGACCGCCTGCGACACGGTGGGCAACTGCGCGACGGCGGAAGCCGCCGCCGGAGCGTCAGCCGCAGCGCTCAACCAACTCTTGGCCCAGTCAGGCGAAGACGCGGACAGCGCCGGCAACACGAAATACGCAACACGAAATACGCCCGATTGGCCGCGCATCCTGGCCGCCTTGCACGCGCCCCCCGTAGAGACGTTGCGTGCAACGTCTCTGCAACAACAAGACGCATCCCTGATCGTCCTGATCTCCAGCCCGCCCGGCGTCGTAGACAGCAACGCCGCGCTGAAGGTCAGCGGCGAGGCCCATGCGCTGGCCTCGTCGTTGGCGAGCCTGGTCGTCACCGTGGATGGGGTCACGGTCTTCGACCGGAGCTGGCTGCCCGGCGTTGTGACGGACACGCTCTAGTCGGCCAACTGGACGCCGACAGGCGACGGTTCGCACACGGCGGTGGGACGGGCGACCAACCACGATGGGAGCACGAGCGAAACGAGTCACACCTTCATCGTGGATGCGCAGCCGCCGGCCGTCGCGGTCGCGCCGACCCTCATCACCGGCGACCGCTACCACGAGCCGCGCACGCTGGATCTGACCGGCGCAGTGACGGATACGGCAGGCGTAGAGAACGTCCGAGTGACCATCGGAGACCTGACAGGTCTCGCAGACCTGTCAGGTCTGGACAATACCTGGCGTTTTGCCTGGACGCTGGCTTCCGACACGCTGCCCGACGGCGCGATCTACAGCGTGGTCGCCCGCGCCACCGACCTGGGCGGGCATACGACCGTCGTCACCACACCCGTCACCGTAGACGTGCTCCCGCCCGCGGCCGTCGCGCTGACCATGACCAGCGGCGGCGCGGCGGTCGCGCCCGGCGGCGTGACCGATCCCGCGGCCGGGCTGACCCTGGCCTGGGGCGCGGCCGCCGATGGCAGCGGCCTGGGCGACTACCAGGTGCGCTGGACCAGCCAGATCACCGAACCCCAGACCCTTGAGGTCTCGGAGACCTCAAGGGTCTCCGATCCACGAACCTCATCCTTCACCGCTGGCGAAGGCCAGCGGGTCACGGCCTACCTCACCAGCCAGGATATCTACGGCCAAGCGCGCACGCAGAGCTTCGGCCCGGTTTACACCGACGGCCCGCTCACCCCGGACTATGTGTGGCTGGATGTAGGGCCGATTGGCAATCGGCCCTACATGACCTCCGGCTGCGCGCTCCTCGGCGTGGATCGTCGCGTGGCCCGCACCGCACGCGGCGGCGCGGCCCGCAGCGCCGAGCAGAGCCTCTACGGCTCCTGGAACGGCGAGGCGCTGCGCCTGACCTGGACCGGCGCGGACTGGGACAGCGACGGCGACCTCTTCGTCTACCTGGACACCGCAGCCAGCGGCGCGGTGCAACTTTACAACCCCTACACGACGACCGCCAGCACGCAGATCACCCTGCCCAATGGCATGGCCGCCGATTATCTCGTGTGGGTGCGCGATGCCGCCGGCGCTCAGTTGCTGCGCTGGAACGGCGGCGCTTGGGCTTTCGTGGCCGCACTAGACGAGACGCAGTATCGCTTCGACGGCGCGATGAACAGCGGTCAGACCGACCTCTACCTCCCGTTCAGCCTGATCGGCGCGGCGGCGGGCGGCCGTCTCGATCTGCTGGCGCTGGCGAGTGAGGGGGATGGCTTGCAGTTGTGGGCGACGCTGCCCAGCGCTAACCCGGTCAACAGCCCACGGGTCATCGCCAACGCCGCCTACGTCAGCGGCCAGCAGTTCAGCCTGAGCCAGCGCTACCACTGGGACGCCCTGGCCGCGGGCATCTGCCCCAACGGCAGCCTGGGCGGCGCGGCCACGACCCACTTCGCCGACACCGATCTTCAGGTGCGCATCGCGGCCAGCCCGACCGGCGCGACGTATAATCTGCTCCAGGACAACCTCTTCTGGCTGCAGCAGACCTTGCTGGGCACGCCGCCGGCCGATATGGCGGCACAACTCGCCTTCCTGCTGACGGGGCAACCGCCCGTCGGCCCGGATCAGGTGATCGCCTACACGCTGACCTTCCGCAATCGCGGCACGGCGACTGCCGCCGGCGTCACCGCCGAGGTGACGCCGAAATACGCGCTCCGCCTGGTATCGGCCAGCCCCCTCAACCTGGGCGACTTGGGGCCAGGCGCTGAGGGGAGCGTGACCTTCCAGGCGCGGGTGGACACATCTGCCAGCCCGGAGGCATGGGCGGCCGTGGCGGTGGAGATCCACGACGCAGCCCACCCGGCTGGCGGCCCGCCGATCGAATGGCTGTGGGCGCACCATCGGGTGGACCGCAGCGCGCCGCAGTTCTTCGGCATCCAACAGCCCGGCTATGTGGTGCGGCCAGGCGCGACCACTGTGACCGGCTACGCTTACGACGAAGCCAGCGTGCCCCTGGTGAGCCTGGAAGTGCAGGGGGTAGGCACGGTGAATTGCCCGCTGACAGTGCCGCAGGGCGGTCAGTGGAGCTGCGCCTGGCCTGTGGCGGGCGCCAACGGCCAGACCTTGCAGG
>CAZYHE010000294.1:0-6197 GCA_964647225.1 uncultured Anaerolineales bacterium | reverse complement strand
ATGCTGCGCTCGGCGGGACCGTGCCTGCGCCGGTTGTGCAGCCTGAACTGCCGTCCCCGGTTGTGCCGGTGGTGGACGCGGTCGTGCCTGCGCCGGTTGTGCAGCCTGAACTGCCGTCCCCGGTTGTGCCGGTGGTCGAGGCGGTCGTGCCTGCGCCGGTCGCCCCGCAGCCTGCTACGCCGCCGCCGGTGACGCCGCCCGTGACCGGCCCCACGCCTGTCGTGCCGGCGCCCGGACCAACGCCGCCGCCGGCCGAGTCGGCTCCGGTGGGCGGCGAGTGGCCCGGACAGTCACCCATCCGCATCGGCGCGGTCATCATTGATTCGACCCCGCCGGCCGCGCCCCCATCCGCGACCGAGCCGCCGGTCACCGTCGGTCCGGCCGGCGAGTTGATCACGATTGGGCAGCCGGGCACGCAGATCGTCGTGCCCGCGCTACTCGGCCAGCGCGATGTGATGCCGCCGGGGCCAGGGGTGCGGCCGGCGCCGCCGCCATTACCGGCGGCGCAAGTGTTCGCTGAAGACCTGAAAACGATCGTGATCGGCCGGCTGGACGCGAACCTGGACGCCGGATGGCAGAAATCGCTGCATGGCCGCATTGATGACCTGTACAAGCAGGTCGCCACGAAATTCAGCAGTCCGCCTGCAAACGCCGATCGGATGCTCTCGCTGCTGAACGAGTCGCGCCAGATCCTCATCGAATCGCCGGAGAACTACGTCGCGGTCGAGTCGCGCATGATGCAGGTGCAGGTGACGATGTCGCGCACCACGGAAAGCCGCGCACAGGCGATGCGGTATGGGCCGCGCATTTTGGGCTATGAGGTGCTGTGGCTGGCGCTGCTCTTATTGGGGCTGGTGTTCGCGGCGCCTCTGACGGAGTTTTTCACTCGATCAGGCGCCATGACGGGCGCCACTGCGAATGATATGTTCCCGTTCTGGAGTACCCTCATGTGGGGCGGCATCGGCGGGATCATCGGCGCCCTGTACGCGCTCTGGTGGCACATCTCGGATCAGCAGGACTTCGAGCGGCAGTATTTGATGTGGTACCTGGTGCAGCCGATCATGGGGACGGTGTTGGGCGGGATCGTCTTCCTCTTGCTGACCGGCGGCTTCCTGCTCCTGCAGGTCAAACCGTCGGACGCCAACGCGGGCGCGCGCTTGATCCCCTATCTCGTGGCCGTGTTGGCCGGGTTCCGCCAGAACTTCATCTATGGGCAGTTTGATCGTTTGATCGCCCTGTTTGCGCCTGGCGGCAATCAGTCTGGCGGCAACAACCAAAGCAAGCCCTGATCCGCTCCCGGCGGGCGGATGAGCATCTGGCATTTCGCTCACCCGCCCGCCGGTCTCCCGCAGCACGCCTAGCTTCGCATCATGTCTTCACGCGTTCGATGTGTGCGCCGAGCGCGGCCAGCTTTTGATCAATCTGTTGATAGCCGCGGTCAATCTGGCCGACGTTGGCGATCGTGCTGGTGCCCTGGGCCGCGAGCGCCGCGATCAGCAGCGCCATGCCCGCGCGGATGTCCGGGCTGCTCAATTCCTGCCCGCGCAGGCCGGCCGGCCCGACGATCACCGCGCGGTGAGGATCGCACAGGATGATCTTGGCGCCCATGCCGATCAGCTTGTCCACAAAGTAGAGCCGGCTCTCGAACATCTTCTCGTGGATGAGCACCGTGCCTTTGGCCTGCGTGGCGACCACGAGCGCGATGCTCATCAGGTCGGCCGGGAATTGCGGCCAGGGCGCGTCGTCAATCTTCGGCACCGCGCCGTCAATGTCCTCCCGGATGCGCAAATCCTGCTCATCGGCGATCGTCAGGACATCGCCCACCATCTGCATCCGCACGCCCAGCCGCTCGCGGAAGACGAAATTGATCATCCGCATGTGCTCCGGGACGACGCCGTGGATGCGGATTTCGCCGGGCGTGACGGCCCCCAGCCCCAGGAAGCTGCCGACCTCCAGATAATCGGGCGAGATGGTGAACTCGCCCCCGCCCAGTTTCTCGGCGCCCTCGATCGTCAAGGTGTTGCTGCCGACCCCGGAAATCCGGGCGCCCAGGCAGTTCAGCAGCACGCAGAGGTCTTGCACGTGTGGCTCCGAAGCCGCGTTGCGGAGGATCGTCGTGCCGCGCGCCAGGACCGCGGCCATGATGGCGTTTTCCGTGCCGGTGACGCTGGCTTCGTCGAGCAGGATATCCGCGCCGGCCAGGCCGGTCGTGCGCATGGTGAAATTGTAGTGGTTGAATTCGACCTGCGCGCCGAGGGCTTCCAGCGCCAGCAGGTGCGTGTCGACGCGGCGCCGGCCGATGCGGTCGCCGCCGGGCAGCGGGATCACCGCGTGGCCGAAGCGGCCCAGCATCGGGCCGGCCAACAGCATCCCGCCGCGCACCTGTTGGAAGAGCTCGGGGCGGGGCGCCCCGAAGCGGGCTGCTTTGGCGCACAGCCGCAGGGTAGATCCCTCGTCGCGAATCGCGACGCCCAGCTCGGCCAGCAGTTGCAGCATCGTGCCCACGTCGCCGATGCGCGGGATATTGTGCAGGGTCACTTCGCCGTCGGTGAGCAGGGTCGCCGCCAGCAGCGGCAGCGCCGCGTTCTTGTTGCCCGCGGGCGTCACATCGCCCGTCAACCGGTGATTCCCTTCAATGACAAGCCTCTCCATCGAATTATCTCCTTGGTCTTACGTCATCGGCCAGAGTTCGAGCTTCTCCCCAGTTCCGACGTTGAAGGTTCGCGAAGCGTTCCCGTTGCGCACCGCAAGTTCCACGGCGCCGCTGCTGCTGATCAAGGCCGCGGGCGCGCCGTCGGCCACTTCCGCGTAGGCAGACACCAGCGGCGCGCTCTGGCCTGCGATCCGGCATGACCAGCCGCCTCGCGCCACCCAAGCGGCCGGCACATTGCTGATCAGGTTGCCGAAATGGTCCACGTAGATGATTTCGCCGTGGATGCGCCCGTCGGGGCGCCGGCTGGGTTCGGGCAGGGCGAGGCGGATCGGATCGTGAATGCGCCGCGCCAGCCGCTCCGGTTCGACGCCGGCCGCCAGGTGCGCGGCAACCGGCGCAAAGATGTCGCGGCCATGAAACGTCTGGCCGACCTGGGGCAGCCAGTAGCGCGGCTGGTCGAGCGCCCAGGCCTGCGCGTCACCCTGGCCCAGGACGTGGCTGAAGATGCCATTGTCGGGGCCGACGTAGCGCGCCTGTTCGGTGGTCACCAGCAGGGGCCGGCGGTGGCTCCCCACGCCGGGGTCTACCACCGCCAGGTGGATTGTGCCGGTCGGGAAGTACGGCGCCGCGCGCGCCAACACATAGCTGGCCCGTCGGATATCCTGGGGCGCGATGTCATGTGACAAGTCTACCAGGCAGGCATGGGGCGCGATACCGAGGATCACGCCCTTCATGATGCCCACATAGCCATCGGCCAGGCCAAAGTCGGTGGTCAGTGAGATGATGGTCATCTTGCCGATATTCTACCTGATCGTCCGGGATGCGTCAACTGGGAATTGCCCCAGCCCATAGAATGTATGTGCTGTTCCGTGCCGGACTCGGCGTCTGCTTTTCGCGAATCACCGGAATTGTGGTAGAATAGGGGGGTGCAAAAAGAAACGATAGCGCGCCCCAGTATCATTGACGCCCTGACGACCGGTCTGGGCACGGCCGCGCGACGCCCGTGGCTGTTGATCGTGCCGTTCACTATTGACCTGCTGCTCTGGCTGGCGCCGAAGGTTTCGATCGCGACCCTGATGCAGCGTCTCTTGCGCGGTTGGGAGACACTCGTCAGCGCGACCTACTCTACCAGCCAGCTCGAAGTGATGGCCGAGATGCTGGAGACGGTGCGGGCGGGCATGACGAGGCTCGGCGCGCAGGTCAATCTCCTGGATACATTGGCCGGGAGTTGGCTTGGCCCGCCCAGCGCGGTCGCGATGGATCAGGTCAGCCGGTTGAACTTCATCAGCGAATTGCTCCTCGCGCCGGTTGGGCTGATCCCCGAGTCTGTGAAGCTGGCTGCCGCGCCGTGGCAAGCGCCCCCGATCGAAGCGCAGAGCTTTCTGGTGGTGCTGCTGCTGATCGCGGCCTTGTGGCTGGTGGCGCAGGTCGTCGCGGTGTGCTGGCTGCGCTGGGTCGCTTCCGCCGTGTTGCGGCCCGCGGAGGCAACGCCGCCGGCCACGCCAGTCGCGCCGGCTGCCGGCGACTGGACGCAAGGTGTGATGCAAGTCATCCAGTTGATCGGTTTCTGTCTGTTCCTGGGGATCCTGATGTTTGCGCTCAGGCTCCCGCTGGGGGCCGCGGTGGTGTTGTTGCTGCTCTCGGGCAGCCCGCTAACGGGGTTTATGTTTGCGCTTGTGGCCGGCGTCACGCTGTGGATCACGCTGTGGATGCTGCTGTCGCTCTACTTCACGAGCGAGGGGCTGCTCTTCGAGCGTCAGCCGGTCTGGCGTTCCATGCTCCAGGGCGCCACGATGATGCGTGGCAATATCACGGCGACATTAGGGCTGATCAGCCTGATCAACCTGCTGCTGGTCGGCTTTCGGGCGGTGTGGGGCATCATCGGGCAGACCCCGGCGGGCGGCCTTGTCGCGCTGGCCGGCAACGCCTATCTGGCGACGGCCATGTTGCTGGCGGTGTTCACGTATTATGGTGGGTTGCGGAAGCAATGGTTGGCCGCGGTAGAGAAACAGCAGGCGGGGAAACAAGTTGATAAGTAGACAGGGAAACAAGTAGATAAGTAGACAAGGAAACAAGTAGATAAGGAAACGAGTAGACGAGGGAATGCGCCTTGTTTCCTTGTCTACCTGTTTCCTTGTTTCCTTGTTTCCTGGTTGAGGAGTTTTGACTGTGGCAGAACAGGATACTCGCCCGAATCATTATACAGCAGACGATATCCAGGTGCTCGAGGGGCTGGAGGCGGTGCGCCGCCGGCCGGGTATGTACATCGGCGGCACCGATATCAAGGCGCTGCATCATACGGTCTCCGAGGTTGTGGACAATTCGATTGACGAAGCGATGGCCGGTTACTGCGATCGAATCGCGGTGGTGATCCGCAAGGATGGCAGCGTGACGGTGCAGGACTGGGGCCGCGGCATCCCGATCGGCATCCATAAGCAGACGGGGCGGTCTGCCCTGGAAACGGTCATGACCAAGCTGCACGCCGGCGGCAAATTCGGCAGCGGCGCCTATAAGGTCTCCGGCGGGTTGCACGGTGTGGGGGTGTCGGCGGTCAATGCGCTTTCCGAGTGGCTCGAGGTCGAGGTGCGCCAGGAAGGCAAGCTGTACATGCAGCGTTACCATCGCGGCATCCCCCAGGCCGATGTGGCGGTGGTCGGTGAGGTCAAGGATGGCACGACGGGAACCCGCACGACCTTCATGCCCGACAAGACCATCTTCGAGGAAACCACCTTTCGGTTCG
Source organism: uncultured Anaerolineales bacterium (assembly GCA_964647225.1). GTDB lineage: Bacteria > Chloroflexota > Anaerolineae > CG2-30-64-16 > CG2-30-64-16 > CAZYHE01. Next base: position 804 of record CAZYHE010000294.1, on the reverse strand, counting down.
AGACATTGGAGCAGCGGTTCCGGGAGATGGCGTTCCTCAATCGCGGGCTGACTATCGAGTTCAAGGACGAGCGCACCGACAACGGCGCGCGCTGGATGACCTTCTACTTCGAGGGCGGTGTTCGCAGCTTTGTTCGCTATCTCAACAAGAATCGCGCGGTGTTGCACGATCCGATTTATATCGAAAAGGAGATCGAAGGCAATCTGATCGAGGCGGCGATCCAATACAACGACGGCTATAATGAATCGGTCTTTGCCTTCGCCAACACCATCAACACGCCCGACGGCGGCACGCACCTCACCGGTCTGCGCGCCGCGCTGACCCGCACCATCAATGATTGGGCGAAACGCCAGAATCTGCTCAAAGACGGGGATTCTTCCTTCACCGGCGATGACACGCGCGAGGGCCTGACCGCGATCGTCAGCGTCAAGCTGCCCGACCCGCAGTTCGAGTCGCAGACCAAGGTTAAGCTGCTCAATGAAAAGGTGCGCACGCAGGTCGAATCGGCGGTGAACGAGGCGCTGACCGAGTGGCTGGAGAAGAACCCGCGCGACGGCAAGAAGATCGTCGAGAAATGCACCACCTCCAGTCGCGCGCGCGAGGCCGCCCGCAAGGCGCGTGATCTCGTCATCCGCAAGAGCGCGCTGGAAAGCCTGACCCTGCCCGGCAAGCTGGCCGACTGCTCGGAGCGCGACCCCGCTAAGTGTGAGTTGTATATCGTGGAAGGCGACTCCGCGGGTGGCTCCGCGAAACAAGGCCGTGACCGCCGCTTCCAGGCGATCTTGCCGTTGCGCGGCAAAATTC
>CAZYHE010000293.1:1980-6218 GCA_964647225.1 uncultured Anaerolineales bacterium | reverse complement strand
GCGATCTACCAGCACTTCGGGCCGCTCGTGGGCACGTTGGCTTGCCACGGCTTCGAGGATATTTTCCACGCGGTCGAAGAGGGCCGGGCCACCCACGGGCTGCTGCCGGTCGAAAACTCGCAGGCCGGCTCGATCAACCAGGCCTATGACCTGCTGCTGGATCACGACCTGCGCGTGATCGGTGAGGCGAAACTGCGCGTGCGCCATTGCCTGCTCGTCCCGCCGGGGATGGCGGCCGCCGAAATCAAGCGCGTGCGCTCGCACCCGCAGGCGTTGGCCCAATGCGAGCGTTATCTGCGCACCCGCGGCTGGGAGGCGGTCCCCGGCTATGATACCGCTGGCTCGGCCCGCGAACTGGCCGCCAACCCTGAGCCAGGCACCGCAGCCATCGCCAGCGCGCTCGCCGGGCAAACCTATGGGCTGGATGTCCTAGATGTCGGCATCGAGGATTCGTCGGAGAACGCCACCCGCTTCTTTGTCCTGGGCCGCGAGGATCTTCCGCCGGCCGCACGCAACAAGACGTCCATCGTCTTCGCCACCACCCACACGCCGGGCGCGCTCTACCACGCGTTGGGGGAATTCGCCAACCGCGGCATCAACCTGACCAAGATCGAGAGCCGCCCGCGACGCAACCGGCCGTGGCACTACGTCTTCTACGTGGACATGGACGGCCACTACCAGGATCTCGGCGTGGGCCGGGCGTTGAGCAGCCTGCTCACCCGCGCGGCATTCGTGAAGCTGTTGGGGAGTTACCCGGCGGCGTGATGACACGTATTGCGTAGTGCGTGTTGCGTATCTGGCGGCATGCGACAGCGGCAGGTTCACGTAATACGCAATACGAAATACGAAATACGCAATAGCACTCATCTCGGAGGTATGATCCCATGATTATCGTTATGAAACGCGGCGCGAGCGCCGGGGACATCAGTTTCATCGTCAGTCAGGTCGAAGCGTCGGGCTATCGGGCGCATCTCTCGCAGGGCACGGAGCGCACGATCATCGGCGTGGTGGGGGATGACCGCCCCCTGGAGAACCACAATTTCGAGTTGTTGTCGGGCGTGGAGCAGGTCGTCCGGATCCTCCAGCCGTTCAAGCTCGCCAGCCGTGACTTCCACCCGGAAAACACGATCGTGGATGTGCGCGGGGTGCTGGTCGGCGGACAGCAGATTGTGATCGTCGCCGGGCCGTGCTCGGTCGAGAGCCGCAGCCAGCTCCTGGAGACCGCCTGGGCGGTGAAAGAGGCCGGCGCGACGATCCTGCGCGCGGGCGCGTTCAAGCCGCGCAGCTCGCCCTATTCCTTCCAGGGGATGGGCGAAGAGGGGCTGGAACTCCTGGCCGAGGCGCGCGAGGCCACCGGGATGCCGATCATCACCGAGGTGATGTCCACCGAGCAGGTGCCGCTCGTCAGCAAATACGCCGACGTGCTCCAAATCGGCGCGCGCAACATGCAGAATTTCCCGCTGCTCCAGGCCGTGGGCCGCACGCGCATCCCGGTGATGCTCAAGCGCGGCCTGATGAACACCGCGCAGGAGTGGCTTCTCTCCGCCGACTACGTGCTGAGCGGCGGCAATCGCCAGGTGATGCTGTGCGAGCGCGGCATCCGCACCTTCGAGACCGCCACCCGCAACACCTTCGACATCAACGCGATCCCGCTGCTCAAGGGTTGGACGCACCTGCCCATCCTGGGCGATCCGAGCCACGGCACCGGCAAGTGGGATCTGGTGGCGGCGGTCGGCCGGGCGTGCATCGCCGCGGGCGCAGACGGCCTGATGGTCGAGGTACACCCTGACCCGGCCAAAGCGCTTTCCGACGGCGCACAGTCGCTCAAACCCGAAAAGTTCGCCGACCTGATCGCATCCGTCCGCAAGATCGCACCGGCGGTGGGGCGGACGTTGTGATGTGGTGGCACGGTGACATGGTGACACGGTGGCACGGTGACTCTTGGAGATCACCATGTCACCCCTTCACCATGTCACCCCCTCACCGTGTCATCCTCGCGGAGCGCAGATGACATTGCCTGCATTTAGCATATGTATCGTCGGCCTGGGTCTGATGGGCGGGTCGTTGGCGCTGGCGCTACGCGATCAACCTGCCCCGGCGGCGCTGCCCATCGCCCGCATTGTCGGCGTGAGCCGGAGCCAGGCGACGCTCGATGCCGCGTTGGCCGCGGGCGCGGTGGATGTCGCGACGACCGATCTGGCCGCGGGCGTTGGCGAGGCGGAGGTGATCGTCCTGGCCGCGCCGGTGCGGACGATCCTGCGGCTGCTGCCGGAGGTCGGCCGCGCCGCCCGGCCCGGCGCGCTGGTGCTGGACATGGGCAGTAGCAAGGCGCAGATTTGCGCGGCGATGGCCGATCTGCCCGCCGGGTTGCAGCCGGTCGGTGCGCATCCGATGTGCGGCAAGGAGATCGCCGGGTTCGCGGCCGCCGAAGCGGGGCTGTATCGTGACCGGCCGTTCGTCCTCTGCCCGCTGCCGCGCACCGCGCCCGCAGCGCTGGAGACGGCGCGCAGCCTGGCGCTGGCGGTCGGCGGCCGGCCGCTCGTGATCGAGCCGGCCGCGCACGACCGCGCGGTCGCCGCCATCAGCCACCTGCCCTACGCCGTCGCGGCCACCGTGGTGGGGACGGTCGCCGCGGCCGATGATCCGCTGGCGTGGCGGCTGGCGGCGTCCGGCTTTCGAGATACGACCCGCGTCGCGGCCAGTGATGTGGAGATGATGCTCGACACGCTGCTGACCAACCGGGCGGCCGTGCTGGCGTGGGTGGATGAATTCGCCGCTCAATGGGCAGCCCTGCGCGCTGAACTGGCCGCCGAAGACGAGGTCGCGCTGCGAACGCGACTGGCCGCGGCCCAGGCCCGGCGGGCGGGAATGCGGTTCTAATAAGGATTTCCTATGCGCAAACTCATCATTCACCCCTCCGGCCCGTTACGCGGCGCAGTAACGATACCCGGCGACAAATCCATCAGCCACCGGGCGCTGCTGCTCAGCGCGCTCGCGGAGGGCGACACAGCCATCCACGGTTGGGTGGACGCCGACGTGTGCCAGGCCACCCTTCGCTGCGTGCGCGCGCTGGGTGTGCCGGTGGATGAGCATGGCTCAGGCGCCTTGACCGTGCATGGCGTGGGCTTGCATGGCCTGGCTGAACCCGCCGACGTGCTGGATTGCGCCGGCTCCGGAACGACCATCCGGCTGCTGGCGGGCATCCTGGCCGGTCAGCCCTTCACCAGCGTCGTCACCGGCAGCGAGGCGCTGCGCCGCCGGCCCATGGGCCGCGTGGCCGAGCCGCTGCGGTTGATGGGCGCGACCGTGCTGGGCCGGCAGGATGGTAAGCTGCCCCCGCTGACGATCCGCGGCGGGAGTTTGCGCGGGATTGACTACGCCATGCCGGTCGCCAGCGCGCAGGTCAAGTCGGCTATCCTGCTGGCGGGACTGTTTGCCGCGGGCGAAACGATCGTGCATGAGCCTGGCCCGGCGCGCGATCACACCGAGCGGATGCTGGCGCAGTTCCGGGTCGAGGTCGCGGTCGCGGCTGAGGGCGCGGGCGCGGCGATCCGGGTGCGCGGCGGGCAGAAGTTGATCGGCGGCGGGCTGCTGCACGTGCCGGGCGATTTCTCCTCGGCCGCGTTCCCGCTCGTCGCGGCGGCGCTCATCCCCGGCTCCGAGGTGCGGCTGCGCGGGGTGGGTGTTAACCCCACCCGCACTGGACTGTATGATCTGCTGGTCGCGATGGGCGCGGCGGTGGAGATCAGGGGACAGGAGTCAGGGGGCAGGAGTCAGGATCACCCTGTCACCGTGTCACCGTGTCACCCGGCCGCCCTTCGTCCTTCATCCGTCCGCGGCGAACCCCTCGCCGATCTGACCATCCGTGGCAGCGCGTTGCGCGGGATCGCGGTCGGCGGGGAGCTCGTCGTGCGAGCGATTGACGAATTCCCGATCTTCGCCGTCGCCGCCACCCAGGCCACGGGCGTGACGACCGTCCGCGAGGCCGCCGAGTTGCGCGTCAAGGAGTCGGATCGCATCGCCTCGGTCGCGGGCGAGCTACGCAAGATGGGCGCGCAGGTCGAGGAACGGCCGGACGGCATGATCCTCCACGGGCCGGCGCGGCTGCACGGCGCGACCGTCGAATGCCACCGCGACCATCGGCTGGCGATGTCGTTGGCCGTCGCGGGCCTGGTGGCCGATGGTCTCACCGAAATCCGCGGCGCGGAAGCGATCAACGACTCGTTCCCCGGCTTCGT
>CAZYHE010000293.1:0-1970 GCA_964647225.1 uncultured Anaerolineales bacterium | reverse complement strand
GGCGTGGGTGGACGGCGAATAGCAAATAGCAAATCAGCAAATGGCCGGAACGGCGGGCCACGCTGTCGGCAAATCGGCAAACGGCGACTCCCGTGTCACCATGTCACCATGTCACCATGTCACCGTGCCACCGTGTCACCCCATCACCGGCGCCACCCGTCTCGCCGGCGTCATGGGCTGGCCGGTGGCGCACAGCCTCAGCCCGCAAATGCACAACGCGGCGTTTGCGGCGTTGGGGCTGGACTGGGCCTATGTGCCGTTCCCGGTGCGGCCCGAACGGTTGGCCGACGCCGTGGCTGGGCTGGTCGCGCTGGGGTTCGCCGGCTGCAACGCCACCGTGCCGCACAAGTCCGGTCTCGTGCCGCTGATCCGCGATGGCGGTGAGCTAACCCCCATCGCGGCCGCGATGAGTTCGGTCAACACCATCGTCATCCGGCCCGACGGCTCGCTGCTGGGGGATAGCACGGACGGCTATGGGTTCTTGATGGATTTGCGGGCGCATGGGGTGGAGATCAGGAGTCAGGAGTCAGGAGTCAGGAGTCAGGATCACCCCGTCACCGTGTCACCCTGTCACCGTGTCACCCCGTCGCCGTGTCACCGCACCCTCGTCATCGGCGCGGGCGGGGCGGCGCGGGCGGTGGTGTATGCGCTGGCCGAGGCGGGGGCACGCGTGGCGGTCGTCAATCGGACCGTGGCGGCCGCGGAGGAGTTGTGCCGGATCGTCGGCGCGGCGCTGCCGTCGGCCGATCTCTCGGCGCATCCTTTCCCGGCGGCGCTCTCGACTCTGGCCGCCGACGCGGAGTTGATCGTCAACACGACCAGTCTGGGGCTGCACGGCGACGCCGATCCGCTGCCGTGGGACCCGGCGGTCGCGTTCCGGCCCGGCCAGGTGGTCTACGACTTGATCTACAACGTGCGCACGCCGCTCCTGCGGCTGGCGGAAGCTGCGGGCGCCCAGGCGATTGATGGCTTGGGGATGCTGGTGCATCAGGGCGCGCGGTCGTTCGAATTGTGGACGGGGCGAGAGGCGCCGGTGGCGGTTATGTACGAGGTGTTGGGGCGTCGTCAGACGCTCGATCCAGCAGAAAAGTGTTGAAAGAGGTGAGATCCTGCGCTAACGCTGCATAGCAGGCCGGCAATTCCTCCACCAACTCGCGAAGTCGGGCAGGTCGGAGGTTGAAGGTATAGACATTGCGGACGACGTGTCGAAAGCCACGGTACGTATCCAGACAGTCACGAGTCGTGCGCCCGATGATCAGTGGACGAATGCCCGGCAGCTCGGCGGCCATCTGCATCAACAGACTGCGATGCCATTCTGATCCGCCCGGCAAAGCGTCATCCAGGTCGCGCGCAATTTCTTCAAAGATGCTTTCGACGCCGGCGTAGAAGGCGTGTAGGTTGAGAGCGACGCCGTCCAGCCAATCTGTGTCGCCGCTTTCTTGGGCCTTCGCGAAGATTCGGGCGCAGCGCGCCACAACTCGCGCCAGGTCAGACATCTCGGTTTGAATGCGGCCACTCAGGGCGATGCGATCGGCGGTCATAGGAGGACTCCTTCTTGTTCGATGGTCTGCCGCAGACGCGGGGCGGCAAACTCGACTTCGACGAGATCTATTGAAAACGTTGGATCTATATCGAGCAGGCGTGATACGGCGCGATAATACAGACGCTCATTCAGACCCCAAACTGCGAGATCTATGTCTGAATGTGCGTGGAATTTTCCGGGGCGCACCAGCGATCCGAAGGCGGCGACCTGTGTGGCGCCGAAGTGTTCACTCAGCAGTTGCGCGCACTGCCGGGCGATCTGCCAGGCGCGCGCCTGGCGCGCGGCAAGCGCCTGATCGCGCTGCCGCGCGCGCTGCTGTGCGCCAGCCCGATAAGCCATGATCTGTTCGGCGGATAACGAGACACTCATAGCGTAATTATAGCACAAGACGCGACGCGCGTCTTTGTCGAAAGGAGCAAAGTATCTC
>CAZYHE010000292.1:0-6231 GCA_964647225.1 uncultured Anaerolineales bacterium | reverse complement strand
ATCGGTCAAGAAGACCGCGTCCGAGATATTGCCGAGCGTCAGGCGGTGCAGCTCCGCGCGCTCGCGCAGCGTAGCCTCTGCCTGCTGGCGTTCGCTGATCTCGCGCTGCAACTGCGCGTCCTGCGCATTCAGGCGTTTTCGCAATATGTGCAGCGAGAGGTGGGCGCTCACCCGCGCCAGGACCTCTTCGGTCTGGAAGGGTTTGGTGATGTAGTCCGCAGCGCCCAGTTGGAAGCCTTTCGCCTGATCCTGGGGATCGGTCACGGCCGTCAGGAAGATGATGGGAATGTCGCGGGCGCGTGGATCCGCTTTCAAGCGTTGGCAGACCTGATAGCCAGCCATTCCCGGCATCGAGATGTCAAGCAGGATCAGATCCGGCAATGTGGAACGGACAAACCGCAACGCCAGCTCTCCCGCGGAAACGGGATGAACGGCATAGCCTTGTGCTGTCAGAACGTCCACGAGAAGCTGGAGATTCGCGGGGCCGTCGTCTACGATCAAGATCCTGGCTTTGGAGGTGGTCGTGGCGTCCACGACTGCTTCCTGTTCGTTCATGCTTGTTCCTCTGATGGATCACTCAGGCCAGCGGCTCCGACTTGGGGGATCAGGTCTCGGTGGACATTTTATACCACAACATGTTTAAGCAAGCAACCGCGCCCGGCCGGGTGCATTTCAATCCTGGGGCAGTCATTGCGCGGAGCGTCGTTTGCGGTTGCGAGGCACGAAGCAAAGCAATCCCCCCGCCCAGGAGATTGCTTCGCTCCATCCGGCGAAAACCATGCCGGATTCCGCTCGCAATGACGCGCGCCCCCAAACTGAAACACACCCCGCCCGGCCGTGCGCAGGCGGCCTGAACTTTCGGGCAGTGAGGGTATCACGGCGTCTCAGAAATGTCGTATCCAGGCTAAGCGGATGAGTCGCAATTTGACAGGCCGGGCGTTCGCCCGTATATAGAGTTTATCATGTGGTCACACAACGCGCGAAACGAAATCTGGGCCGATCTGAGCCAGCCGTGGGACATCATCGTCATCGGCGGCGGGATCACTGGCGCGGGGGTGCTGCGCGAGGCGGCGCGCGCCGGCCTGCGCGTCCTGCTGGTGGAGCAGCGGGATTTCGCCTGGGGCACCTCCAGCCGCTCCTCGAAGCTGGTGCATGGCGGGCTGCGCTATCTCAAGGAAGGTAAACTGCGCCTGACGCGGGCCTCGGTCCGGGAGCGTGAGCGGCTCCTGGATGAAGGTCCCGGCCTGATTGACCCGCTCGGATTCCTCCTGGCGACCTACAAGGGCGAAGGCCCCGGCCGGCGCATCACCGGCGCGGGACTGTCTATCTACGATCTGCTGGCGCTCCAGTGGACGCACCACTATTTCAAGGCCGCCGACTTCCAGTTGTTGGCCCCGTACATCGCCCCCGAAGGGTTGCAGGGCGGTTTTCAGTACGGCGACGCCCAAACGGACGATGCGCGGCTGGTGCTGCGGGTGATCCAGGAGGCGGTGGCCGACGGCGGCGCGGCGCTCAATTATGTGCAGGCCGTGGATCTGACGCGCGACGTCCGTGGCAAGGTGGCCGGCGTGCGGCTGCATGATCGCGTGGCCGGCCGCCAGGCGGACGTGTCGGCCCGGCTCGTCGTCAACGCCACCGGCGCGTGGGCCGACCAACTGCGGTCGGCGGTCGGCCGCGACCCGCGCATCCGGCCCTTGCGCGGCAGCCACTTGATCTTCGACGGCTGGCGCCTGCCCGTCACCCAGGCGGTCAGCTTCTTGCATCCGGTGGACCGCCGGCCCGTCTTCATCTTCCCGTGGGAGGGCATCACCCTGGTGGGCACCACCGATGTGGATCACACCGGGCCGCTGGACGAAGAACCGCGCATCAGCCCCGACGAAGTAGCGTACCTGATGGCCGCGGTCGAGACGCAGTTCCCGACCCTGAGCCTGAAGCTGGACGATATCCTGGCAACCTTCGCCGGCATCCGCCCGGTGATCGGCAGCGGAAAAGCGAATCCGTCCAAAGAATCGCGCGATCACGTCATCTGGCACGAGAGCGGCCTGCTGACCGTCACGGGCGGCAAGCTGACCACGTTCCGCTGCATCGCCCTCGACGCGCTCAAAACCGCGCGGGGCCGCCTGCCGTCCCCCTGGCCCGTGTGGCAAGGCCAGGACGGGCTGGCGCATCTGAAGGCGAAGAAGAGCGTGCTCAACCCGGTGAATTTGATCCTGCCGAGCTTGGGCGGCCTGGGTGAGGCGTGGCGGCGCCGGCTGTTGGGCCGCTACGGCGCGGATGCGCCGGCCCTGCTGGAGGCCGCCCGGCCGGCCGAGCTGGCCGAGATTCCCGGCACGCACACCTTGTGGGCCGAGCTGCGGTGGGCCAGCCGCGCCGAGGCGGTGGTGCATCTCGATGATCTACTCCTGCGCCGCGTCCGCCTGGGCCTGTTGCTCCCGAACGGCGGCGGCGCGATCCTCCCCCAGGTGCGCGCCATCTGCCAGGGCGAGTTGGGCTGGGACGACGCGCGTTGGGAGAGCGAGCAGGCGGCCTATCTGGCATTGTCGCAGCGCTGCTACAGCCTGCCCGACCGCGCTGCGATCCCGGACTGGCGGCCATTGCTCGCGCGGGCGCGCGCCCACCGTCTAACCTGGCGGCAAACGCGGCGCCGGCGCATCAAGCGTTCATCGGTCGCCGGCGGGGTGAGTACCGCGCTGGTGATGTTGGGCGCCTGGCTGTGGCGTCGCCGCCGGCGGCGGGCGAGAGGGGGATTGTAGGGGCGATGCCCGAAACAGCGGGGCACGCTGTCCCTTGCGGTCGCGCAGGGCGGGCGAGAGGCACGGCCCCTTACTGGAGCGGCGCGTTGGGCAGATCATCCAGTATCACCACCCCATAGCGCACGGCCAGCAGCGCGGCCTGCGTGCGGTCGAGGACGCCGAGCTTGCTCAGGATCGTGCTGACGTAGCCCTTGACCGTGGCTTCGGTCAGGCTCAGCGCCGCGCCGATCTCCTTGTTGCTCAGCCCGCGGGCGATCAGGCGCAGGATTTCGCGCTCGCGGGCGGTGAGCGCGCCCAGCGGGTCGGCCGGCGCGGGCATCTGCGCCATCAGGCGGCGCAGGATGGCGGGGTGCATCTGCGGCCGGCCCGCGGCGGCCCCGCGGATCGCCGCCACCAGTTCGTCGCCGCTGATTTCTTTGAGCAGGTAGCCGGCCACGCCCGCCCGCAGCGCAGCGTGCAGTTGCGCATCGCTGCCGAAGCTGGTGAGCATGACGATTGCCACCCCCGGCTGCGCCGCGTGGATGGCGGCGGCCGCGGCGATGCCATCCATGACGGGCATCTGCACGTCGAGCAGCGCCACATCGGGCTGCGCCGCCGCGGCCAGATCCACCGCCTCCTGGCCCGTGCGCGCCTCGCCGGCCAACTGCATGTCTTCCTCCGCTTCGATGGTCTGTCGCAGCCCGCGGCGCACCAGTTCGTGGTCGTCGGCGATCAAGACTCGGATCATGGTTCCTCCAATAAGATAAGATCGCCCAATGAAGCACCCGCCCTACGACATCGGGATGGGCGCTTGCACGCGCACGGTTGCACCTTGGCCGGCCGCCGATGCGATTTCGACCGTTCCGCCGAGCGCGGCAGCCCGTTCACGCATCCCGCGCAGCCCCAGGCCCGCGCCGCTGGCCGCGGCGGGATCGAAGCCCCGGCCATTGTCGCTGACGGTTAAGGTGAGCTGATCCCCGCCAACCGCCAGCGCGCAGATGGCGGCTTGTACCTCACCATGCTTGACGACGTTGTGCAGCGCCTCGCGGGCGATGGCGAGCAGTTCGGCGGCCAGCGCGGCGGGCAAGGGGCAGGCCGGGGGCAAGTCGAGCGCCACCGCCAAGAGACCTTGCCGTGCCAACCCCGCGCAGTGCTCCCGCAGCGCGGCCGCCAGGTCGGTCTCTGCGGCGGCGGGGCTGCGCAACTGCGCCAGCAGCGCCCGCATCTCGGCCAGCGCGGCGCGGGCGGCGGCCTCTTGCTCGACCAACGCCGCGGCGGCTGCGTCAGGATCGCGGCGCGCCAGGCCGCGGGCATTGCGCAGCCCCAGGCTGATACTGAACAAGGTCTGTGTGACCGAATCGTGCAGATCACGGGCCAGCCGTTGGCGCTCCGCCACCACCGCCAGCGCCCGCTGCTGATCCACCACCTGGGCGGTGCGTTCAGCGATGCGCGCCTCCAGCTCGCGGTTGAGCACGTTCAGCGCGTCGAACGTCTCGGCATAGGCCAGCGCCAGGGCGGCCTGCTGGGCCAGGGCGTGCAACTGCGCTTGCTCGTCGGCGTCGAACGGCGGGCCGGGCAGCCGCGGCCCCAACTCCCAGCGCCCCAGCGTCCGGCCGCCGACCGTCAGCGCCGCGCCCCAGGCGGGTGAGTTTGTAGTAGCGACTTCAGTCGCCGGCTGCCCTAACGGACGACTAAAGTCCCACAGGGACTGGCCTAAAGGCCGTGCGCAATCGTCACTACGAACCACGTGTGCCTCCCCGCCGACCGTCAGCGCGCCCCAAGCCGCGCCCAAGCGGCGGGGAAGTTGCTCGGCCAGCAGCGCGACCACCGCGTCGCGGCCGACGACCTCGGCCAGCGCGGCGCGTGCCCCTCGCACCTCGGCCTGGAACGCCAGGCGTTCGGGGTAGAGCAGGCGGTCAATGGCCCACTGCGCTCTCTGCCGCAAGGGGGTGAAGGCCACAGCCGCGGCAAAAAGCGCCACTAATGTCGCCGCGCCGCGAAACTGGGGCACGACGGCCAGCAACGCCGCGGTCAGCAGCAGCGTCAGCCCGAAGTAGATGGCGAGCACGCCCAGGGACAGCACCGCGTAGGCCAGGCCGCGGCGCAGCACCGCGTCAATGCCGAACAGGTCGTGGCGCAGGATGGTGTAGCTGACCCCGATCGGCCAGACGAGTTGGCCCAGCAGCAGCCACTCGTAGCCCACGACCGTGCGGCCCCACAGGAAACCCAGCAGGCGCAGCATGATCGGCGCGTAGGCGATGGCCAGGGTGAGCAGCAGCAAGCGCGCCTGGCGCGCCTCGCGCCCGCTTGCTGGGCCGCGGCTGGCAACGAAGAGCTGCGCCAGGCAACCGATCAGGAGCGCCATCAGCCAGAGGAACCCGGCCACAGCCAGGGACAAGCGCGGGCCGGCCGGCGTCAGCAGCAGCGCGGCCAACACGATCGCCGAGATGCCGTAGGTGGCGGCCAGATGTCCGTCCGTCAGCGCGCTGCGCACCGGGAAGCGGGCCGTGAGGTGCAGCGCCAGCGGGCCGAGCACCGCGGCGTTCACCAGCCGCAAGATGACCAACGGCGGCAGAAGGCTGGCGGTGGTCGGCCCGCCGGCCAGGCGCGGCAGCTCGGTGAGATCGAACGGCGCGATCAGGAAGCTGGCGCCGATGACGGCCAGGCAGCCGGCCAGCAGCCCCGTGGTGTTGGGGCGCAGCAGCGCCGGGATCAGACCGGTGAGCAGCGCGGCGACCGCCACGGTCAGTGAAAAGCGCGTCACCCCCAGCGGGCCGGCCGCCGCGGCCAGGCCGAAGGCGAGCGCCTCGGCGGCGAGCAGCAGCCCCAGGGGCCACAGCGCCCGGTATTTGGTCCGACCCGCAAGTGCGGTGGGCATAGCCTCCTCCGATCGCTCGCGCGTCTCCTGGACAGATGCCCATGCCGAGCGCGCTGCCTCGGTACGGAAAAACAGGACGCGGATAACGCGGAAACCGCGGACGACGCGGATATTTCTGAGGTTTTGTCCGCGTAGTTTGCGTCGTCTGCGTAGTCCGCGTCCCGTGTCCGGGGCAGGCCCCTATTATACACCGATTGTGTCCATCCGACCGAAGTAGGCTCCCTTTTCCCGCCCTCGGCGGTAGCAATCGCCGCGCACATCCTACTCGCTCGGCTGCATCTCCTATGATGGCCGCTCTTTGGCCTACGCGGCCGCGGGAAGCGGGAGCTACGCGGCGTTTGCGCCGAGGCAGGGACAGAGGTCAGGTGCGAACTACCATTCGCCGGCGAAAGGGGCAAAATCAGGGTTGACGCCGCCAGCAAAAACGAGTACAATATAGGTCAATGATGACTGGCTGAGGAGCGATTGCGTGGCCGACACCGACTCACCCTTGAAGGATTTGGTGCGCGATTTCGCGCCCGACTTTGCAGCCTGGCTGCTTGGTGTGGATCCGGCTGCCATCGTTGCGGTACATGCCGAAAACGTCGAGCTGCTGGCTGGAAAGGTATGGTCAGACACCAT
>CAZYHE010000291.1:3683-6245 GCA_964647225.1 uncultured Anaerolineales bacterium | reverse complement strand
GGAGGAGAAGTATAACGCGCCGACGCATCGAAGGTGACGAGTGCGTGATCCGTGAGAGAGTCCTGGGATGATGTGCAAGGGAGCAAAATGGCGACTAACGTACTGACCATACCCTATCCCGATGATCTTTTGCTCTCATTGAAGGAGAGCAAGCCGCAGTTTGAGACCGAGGCGCGGCTGTTACTGGCAGTCAAATTGTATGAGCTGGGGAAGATCACCACCGGCACGGCGGCCAAGCTCGCGGGGATGGGACGCGTGGCGTTTATGTTCGAGTTGGGCCGTTTCGGCCTCTCGCCTATCGGCGTAGAGCCGGACGAGTTGGCTGAGGATATGGCGAATGCCTGAGCCGGCCCCGGTGGTGATCGTCAACGCGACGCCGATCATCTCGCTGGCGTTGATCGGCAAGATTAACTTATTGCAAGATCTGTATGGGGTATGAAGATGGCTATGCAAATGATAGAATCCCAGATCATAGATGTAACTCATCTGGAACTATTTCAGCCAATTCAGATGCCGCCACATTCCAGGATCATCGTCGCAGTGATGGCATCTAATGAACTTTTGGATGAACGGGAGATGTGGTTTAGATTCGCCGCCGAGCACTTTCAGACGGCCTATGGAGAAGATGAACCTGAGTACACGTTGGATATGATTCGAGAACCTAATCCTGAGTACAAACCGTGAATGAGGGAAAGGTTATTCTTGCAGCATTTCCACAGGCGGACGGCAAAATCAAGTATCGGCCTGCGATTATCCTGTGTGAAATGCCGCCTTTTGGAGATCTGCTGATTTGCGGTGTCAGTTCACAATTACATCAGTTCGTTGCCGGATTTGATGAGCTAATTGCTTACACGGATTCTGACTTCGGAGCGAGCGGTCTGCTCAACGACTCGATCATCCGGCTAGGTTTCTTGATGTCTGTATCCAGCCGCCATGCAGCCGGAAGTATCGGTTCCATTTCACAAGGGCGCCATCAACGTTTGCTTTACAGATTGAGCAGCCATCTGGCAAGGAATCTGAGATAAATCAGTCAACAACTGGCCCATTCGCCATTCGCTGATTCGTTGATTCGCCCATTCGAGGACTGTTATGCCCGATCAGGTCACTCTGACCATTGACGATGTGAAAATCACCGTGCCCGCGGGGACGCTCGTGGTGGATGCGGCCAAGACGGCCGGCATCGAGATCCCGGTCTTCTGCTCGCACCCCAAGCTCGATCCGTTGGGCGCGTGCCGCATGTGCCTGGTTGAGTTCGTCGGGCCGCGCGGCAGCCGGCTCGACACCGCCTGCACCGTGCGCGTGGCCGAAGGGATGGCCGTCCGCACGAACACCGAGCAGGTGAAGAAGGTGCGCGAGGCCAACCTGGGCTTCATCCTGATCAACCACCCGCTCGACTGCCCGATCTGCGACAAGGGCGGCGAGTGTCCGCTGCAAGATCAGACAGTGGAGTACGGCCCCGGCGTCAGCAAATTCATCGAGCCGAAGCGCCATAAGCAGAAACACTACCCGATCAGCGACCTGATCATGCTCGATCAGGAGCGCTGCATCCTCTGCTGGCGTTGCATTCGCTACCTGGAAGAGTGGGAAGACAAGCCGCAACTCGGCCTGTTCGAGCGCGGCGGCGAGACGATGATTGACACCTTCCCGGAGCGGCCGGTGGACGCCAAGACGTCGGGCAGCATCATTGACATCTGCCCGGTCGGCGCGCTGACCAACCGCGTCTCGCGCTTCCGCTACCGGCCGTGGGAGATCAAAAAGACGCCGAGCATCTGCAACCACTGCCCGGTCGGCTGCAACCTGCGGCTGGATGAGCGCGTGCATGGACTGCGCCGCATCGTCGCCCGCGAGAACCTGGCGGTCAACGACGAGTGGATCTGCGACAAAGGCCGCTTCGTCCACCAGTTCGTGGATCACCCCGAACGGCTGGCGAAGCCGCTGGTGAAGGAGAACGGGGCGCTGCGCGAGGCGACCTGGGACGAAGCGTTCGGCCGGATCGTCGAGAAGCTGGCCGCGCTGGCAGATGCCGGCGGCGCGAATGCCATCGGCGGCATCGCCTCCCCGCGGGTCAGCAACGAGGCGGCCTACCTGTTCCAGAAGTTCTTCCGTGCGATGATCGGCACGAACAATGTGGACTTCGCGGGCGGCGCGGCGGTGCGCGGCCTGCCGACCGGTCTCTCGGCCATCGCGGACATCGCCAAGAGCGATCTGATCGTGCTCGTCGGTTTCGACCCGAGCGAGGCTGCCCCGCTGCTCGACCTGCGCATCAAGCGGGCCGTGCGCCGCGCGGGCGCGAAGCTGCTGATCATCCACCCGCGGCGCATCGAGTTGGCCCGCTACGCCCCGATCAAGGGCGCGTATCTGCCCGTGTTGCCCGGCAATGAGGCGGTATTGCTGGGCGAGTTGGTCGCGGCGGTGCAGGCGGGCAAGTCGGCAAATCCGCAAATGGCCGGAACAGCGGGCCACGCTGTCGCAAATCGCAAATCACCCGCCGGGACCACGCAATACGCAATATCGCAAAGCATCCCTGTGGGACGCAATACGCAATACGCTTCCGCCGCCGAG
>CAZYHE010000291.1:0-3673 GCA_964647225.1 uncultured Anaerolineales bacterium | reverse complement strand
CCTCAATCCGCAACACGCAATCCGCCGCCGCCATCGCGCTTTTGACGGCTGCCAAATCGCCGCTGTTTATTTATGGGCCGGACGCAGCGACGGGTGAATCCGGGCGGGCGACGGCGGCGGCGTTGGCGGGCCTGGCGAACGCGTTGGGGCAGGGGGATAAACTGGCCTACATCGGCGCCGGTGCAAACGAGCAGGGCGCGCGGGATATGGGCCTGCTGCCCGATGCCTTGCCCGGCCACGCGGCCATCGCTGACGCGGCCGTGCGCGAGCGCCTGGGCAAGCTGTGGGGTGTCCAGCCCCCGGCCGAGGCGGGCCAGACCTATGCCCAGATGGTGGCGGGCAGGGTGAAGGGGCTGTTCGTGATGGGCGACAACCCCGCGGCCCAGTCAGCCGTGGCCGAGACGCTGCGCAAGCTCGACTTCCTGGTCGTCCAGGATCTCTTCCTGACCGAGACCGCGCAACTGGCCGACGTGGTGTTGCCAGCGTGCAGCTTCGCCGAGGCGGACGGCACGTACACCAACCTGGAGCGCCGCGTCCAGCGCGGGCCGCAAGGCATCCGCGCCATCGGCGAGAGCAAGCCGGATTGGGCGATCCTGGCTGCGCTGGCGGAGAAATGGTTAGCAACGCAGACCTTTGAGGTTTCCGAAACCTCAAAGGTCTCTGACCTGCCTGACTGGAAGCGCAAGAAGCGCGCGAAGGTCAAGACCGGGCCGGCGCCGAAGCCGTGGAACTATCCCACCGCCCAGGCGGTGCTGGAAGAAATCGGTAAGGCCGTGCCGCCTTACGCGGGGCTGCGTTGGGAGGCGTTGGGCGAGGGTGGCGTCCAGTGGCCGGTTTCGGCGCTGGCGCGCGTGCCGCGTAAGCCCGAACCGGCCCCGGCGGCAGCCGCGGCCGCGCCGGCCCCCGGCAGCCTGCGCCTGGTGAGCGGCCCGTTGCTCTGGGACAGCAGCCTGTTCATGCAGCACGCGCCCGATCAGGTGTGTCAGTTGACGCCGGCGCCGTTCGTGGCGCTCAACCCGGCCGATCTGGCAGCCGCGAAGTTGGCCGAGGGCAGCCAGGTGACCGTCACCGCGCCCCACGGCAGCGTGACCTTGACCTTGAAGGCCGATGCGTCGGTCCAACCCGGCACGGCCTGGGTCCCCGCGAACCTGGCGGGTCTACCCGCCGAGACGCTCGGCGGCGGACGCGGAGAGATCGTGAGTGTCGTGGTGCAATAGCCTGATCCTGTGATCAGCCGGTCTGTGATCGGCGTCATTGGTGCAGAAGGGCAGCTTCCATACGCAAGGACGGGGGTCGCAGACCCCCTGCAAGCGGGAAATCTGCCAATCTACCGGTTTACCAATTTACTAATTTACGGACTAAAGTTATGGACTGGATCAATCTGATTCTCATTCCGGCGATCAAATCGGTCATCGTGGTCGTGGTTCTGCTGACCGGCTTTGCGTATCTGACGTGGTTCGAGCGCAAGCTGATCGGCCGCTTCCAGCAGCGCATCGGGCCGAACCGCGCGTGGAAATTCGGGCTGGGGCATCCCATCGCGGACGCGCTCAAGATGATCTTCAAGGAAGAGGTCACGCCCAGCTTTGCCGACAAAGCCCTGTTCATTCTTGGCCCGGCCCTGGCGGTGGCCCCCGCGCTACTGATATTCGCAGTGGTTCCGGTTGGGCCAACGCTCAACTTGTTTGGCCGGGATATCCCAATGGTGGTGGCCGATATCAACGTCGGCATCCTCTGGGTGTTGGCGACGGCCGGCCTGGGCACCTATGGCGTCGTGCTGGGCGGTTGGGCCAGCAATAACAAATACTCCTTGCTCGGCACTTTGCGCGCGAGCGCGCAGATGCTTTCGTATGAGTTGGTGATGGGCATCTTGCTGATCGCGGTCTTGCTGGTCTACGGCACGTTGAACCTGACCCAGATCGTTACGCCTACCGTGGAGATTCCCTGGTATCTGCGGGGATGGCTGCTGCTGGCGTTCCCGCTGTACTTCATCACGATGCTGGCCGAGACCAACCGCAAGCCGTTTGACTTTCCAGAGACAGAAAACGAGTTGGTCGCCGGGTTCCAGACCGAATACGGCAGCATCAAGTTCGCGTTGTATTATATGACGGAATACCTGCACGTCTTGGGATCCAGCGGTGTTGCGGTCACGCTCTTTTTCGGTGGCTGGCGGGGGCCGTTTGTGGATCAGTTCCCCATCCTGGGGTTGTTCTACTTCACCGCAAAAGTTATCGGGATGGTCTTCCTGTTTATCTGGGCAAGCGCCAGCATGCTTCGGCCACGTTACGATCAGTTGCTGCGCTTCTGTTGGACATTTCTCTTCCCGGTGGCGCTCGTCTATATGGTGATTACGGCGGTGATGGTGGTGTTGCTTTAGAGGTCAGCGATGTCAAGTGTGATCACGGTATTCAAGGAAATCGGCGTGCTTGCCCAGGCCATGGGCGTGACGCTGAAAGCATTGTTAGAGCCGCCATTGACGGTGCAGTATCCCGAAGAGCCGATTGCAGTTTACCCGCGGTTTCGGGCGCGGCATGAGTTGCGGCGCTATGAGAACGGTCTGGAACGGTGCATCGGCTGCATGTTGTGCGAGGCGGCCTGCCCGACCGGTGCGATCCATGTCGAGGCGGCCGAGAATGACCCCGCGCATCCGCACAGCCCCGGTGAGCGGTATGCGGTCAATTACGAGGTCAACCTGATGCGCTGCGTCTTTTGCGGCGACTGTGAAACCGCCTGCCCGGTCGAGGCGATCGTGCTGGGGCATGACTTCGAGTTGGCGGTGTACGACCGGGACGGTTTCCTGCTGACCAAAGAACAGTTGTTGAACCCGAAGGTTCCGAATGTGGTTGTGAGAGCGGAATAGTTCGTATTGCGTAGCGCGTATTTCGTAGTCCGTTCTGACGACACTCCGGTACGCAACACGCAATACGCAGTACGTGAGGCGTCTATGTTTCTCTTCATCATCTTTGCCTTGATCGCCGTCATCGCCGCCTTGGGCGTGATCCTCAGCCGCAAGCCGGTGTATAGCGCGCTGTTCCTGCTGTTGAATTTCGGGGCGTTGGCTGCACTGTACATCATGCTGGAGGCGCAGTTCCTGGCCGCGGTGCAGGTCATTGTCTATGCGGGCGCGATTGTCGTCTTGTTCCTGTTCGTCGTCATGTTGATCGGCGGCGGAGAGTTGAACGACGTGCGCAATCCGGTCAAGTCGTGGGCCGCGCGTTTCACCTGGCCGCGCGTGGCCGCGTTGATCCTGGCCGCGCTGTTGTTCGCGGGCGTGGGCTACGGCCTGATCGCCGGCCAGCTCAACCCGACGACCGGTAACGCCGCAACGTTCGGCCACGGCAGCGTCGAGGCGATCGGCGCGGCGCTCTACACCGACTATGTGTTGCCGTTCGAGATGACATCGGTGCTGCTGCTGGTGGGGATGGTGGGCGCGGTGGTGTTGGCGCGGCGGGATGCGTAGATCGGGAGTCCATATGGTTCCAACTTCCTACTATCTTATTTTGAGTGCAATTTTGTTCACCCTCGGCGTCGTCGGGGTGCTGGTCCGGCGCAATGTGCTGATCATCTTCATGTCGGTGGAGATGATGCTTAACGCGGTCAACCTGACCTTCGCGGCGCTGTCGCTGCATTTCCTGGGGCTGAACGGCCAGATCTTCGTCCTGATGGCGATGGTCGT
>CAZYHE010000290.1:0-6317 GCA_964647225.1 uncultured Anaerolineales bacterium | reverse complement strand
TTCACGACACCGGCCACACGCTCGACGGCTGCTTCGGGAAGAGCGCCTCGACCACCGCGCGGGCGTCGTCGTCTTCCACCCAGCAATCGGGGAACGCGGCCTGGATCTCGTCCAGCGTGCGATAGCCGAAAAGCAGTTGCAGGAAGGTGAGGCCGGGGAACGCGGCCGCGCCATCATCGCCGGGGCCGGGCCGCCAGGCTTCGGCGCACGTCAGGCGGCCGGCGTCAAACGTCAAACGTGTCCCGGTGCGATAGAGGCTGAGCTTCAGGTCGCCGGTGTAGTCGGGGGCGATTGAACGCGCCAGCCGGGCTTCCAGGACGGGCGCGATGTGGCGCAGGAAGGCCGGCACATCCGGCACGCGCAGATACCAGGCGTAGGGCCGGGCGACTTTCGGCAGCCGACCGCGCACGATCTCCAACAGCGGATGACCGGGGCCGAGCGCGGCGTAGATCCCGGCGGAGGCGCGGCCAGCGCGCGCGGCATAACTCTCGCCGGTCGCCCGGAGATAGCGCAGCAGGCCCGGCGCCACCGCCAGCCACGACGCGCCCGCTTTCAACTCGCAAACCGGCATCTGGAGGACGCCGTCGCCATCCAGCTTGAAGCCGTGACCCAGGAAGCCGACCGGCTCCCCGCCGGCGGTCTCGATGATCCGCCACTCCAGCCGCGTCAGGTTCTTCTCGCTTTTGCCGAAGATCTCGTAATGCCACAACGCGGCATCGCGGAGGCCGGCCACCAGCAGCCGGCGCGCCGCGTGCCCATCCACCTGGCGGATGAACGGCAGGTCGGCCTCGGTCACGGGGCGGAAACGGTACGCCTCGGTTTCGCCGGCCTTGAGCGCCGGGATCGTTTGGGGGTAGCCGATCCGCCCGCCGCTCAGATCCAGCGCCATCTCATAGCCGAACTGCCGGTAATAATACGGAATGCCGGTGATCCCCTGGACGAGGTGCCCCCGCGCGGCGCTCCACGCGTGCAGCACATCGAACTGTGCGCGCACCAGCCCGCGGTTGCGGTATTCCGGCCGCGTGCCCACCGATTCGGGCCGGCCCACGCCGAACTCGATCCCGCCATAGGACCACACCTGGTCAATCAGGTTCGTCACGGAGACGATCTTGCCGGTCGCTTTTTCTTCGACGATCGTGAAATCGTCCGCGCGGAAGGTCGGGTGGTTCCCGCGCAACAGATCGAGCGCCCAATCAATCTCGCCCGCCGACGGCTGCTGTTTGGCGGGATCGCCCTGCACCCACGAATTGAACTCCGCAATCGCCTGCGCGTCGGCCGCCACCGACCGCCGCATGACCAAACCGCCGCCCAAATCGCGCAGAAACACCTGGGAACCCTCACCCATCAACTCCTCCTTCGGCATTCATCATTCATCATTCCGCCTTCATCATTCCGTTCACGCCACCGGCCAGAAATCGGACGGCTGCTTCGGGAAGAGGATGCCGAGCAGGGCGCGCGGCGTATCCCCTTCGGTCCAGCAATCGACGAAGGCGGCGCGCAGTTCTTCCAGCGACCGATAGCCGAAGAGCAATTGCAGGAAGGTGAGGCCGGGGAACGCGGCCCCGCCGCCGTCGTCGTGGGTCGGCTGCCACGGCTCGATGCTCGTGAGCCGGCCGGCGTCGAAGGCCAGACGTATCCCCGTGCGATAGAAGCTGAGCTTCAGCTCGCCGGTGTGGCCGACCGCGATGGAACGGGCCAGGCGCTCTTCCAGGACGGGCGCGATGTGGCGGAGGAAGCCCGGCAGGTCGGCCACGCGCAGATACCAGGCATAGGGCCGGCAGATCGTCGGCAGCAGGTCTTGCGCGGCGGCAAAGAAGGGATGCTCGTGGGCCAGCCAGAAGTTCAACCGGTCGGCCGGCTTGCCGTCGCGCTGGACATACGCCTGGGCGGTGGCGCTGAGATAGCGCAAGATCGGGGGCGCGGCCGCCAGCCAGGAGACCCCAGCCGCCACCTCGACGTAGGTCACCCCCAGATTGCCCTCCCAAACGCGCCAGGCATGGCCGATCAAGCCGGCCGGCGCGCCCGCAGCAGACTCCACGATGGCCCAGACCAAGCGATTGCAGTTGGTCTCGCTCTTGCCCGACAGTTCGTAGCGCCACGACGCTTCGTCGCGCTCGCAGGTGATCAGCCAGCGGGGGTTCGCCGCGGCGTCGAGCGCGAGGATGAACGGCAAATCCGTCTCGACCGCGGGACGGACGCGGTACGGCTCTGTCTCGCCTTCCTTCAGTTTGGGCGCGGCGGAAAGCAGCCCGGCCCGCCCGCCGCCCAGCAGCAGCGCCATCTCGTAGCCGAATTGGCGGTAATAGAACGGGATGCCGGTGATCGCCTGAAGCAGTTCCCCGCGCGCGGCGCTCCACGCGTGGATCACGTCGAACTGGGCGCGCACCAGCCCGCGGCGCCGGTATTCGGGCAGCGTGCCCACCAGCTCGGGCCGGCCCACGCCGAACGGGATGCCGCCGTAGGCCCAGGTCTGCGAGATCGTGTTGAGGGATGAAACAATTTTTCCAATACGCGTATCTTCCACGATGGTGAAATCGTCTACATTAAATGTAGGATGTGCGCGGGTCAGCAGATCACGCGTCCAAGCCGCCACCGTCTCTTCCGGCTCGGCGACGCCCGGCTCGCGGTGGATCAGCTTGTTGAATTCGACCAACGCGTCGGCGTCGGCCGGGGTCGAGCGCCGCAGGATCAGGCCATCGCCCAGGTCGCGCGGCAAAGTGAGGGTTGAGTTGGTCAAGGGATACTCCGTACAGTGATTGTGAGAAGCAGCCCATTGTCAAACAGAAGCGCGTTTCTGTCAAACTAAAACACCCGCCCCGCGCAAGGTCTTTTGGTGCAAAGCGTGAGTCATGATACAATTCAGGTGTTCGACAAACTTGACCCCACCACGGGCCAATCGTTTGGAGTCTGCGCTCCAAACGATCCCTACGAGTCCAGGAGGAGATTGATGGACGTCCTTAAGAAGGTTCCGGCCGCGACGGACGTTTCTCCCTACTTTACCAGGCGATTGGTGGCGCAGATCCTGCTGCTCAATCTGTTCGTCTATGCCCTCACTGCGTACTTGCTGTATCAGAATTGGCAGGAGAATGAGGCCCGGGTTGCGACCTCGACGCAAAACCTGGCGCGCATCATCGAGAGAAGTATCACCGGGATCCTCAGCACGGCCGATGTCGCTCTCCGTAGCGCCGCAGACGAAGCAGAACGACAACTCGCCGCCGGCGCGCTTGATAAGCCAATGCTCGATGGCTACATCGCCCGGCAGACCGCCCGCGTGACGGGACTCGAAGCCATTCGGGTGGCGAACGCGGCGGGAGATGTCATCTACGGGCGCGGTACAGGGCCAGGCTCGCCGGTCAATATCGCGGATCGCGATTACTTCCAGTACGTCCGTGACCACCCCCAGGCGGGAACCTACATCGGCAAGCCTTATGTCGGTCGCCTGACCCCGACCTGGGTGTTCAATCTTGCCCGGCGCATCAACCATCCCGACGGCTCCTTTGCCGGCGTGGCCTTCGCCGTCTTCACCGTTGATTTCTTCAACGACTTCTTCGCCACCATCCACGTCGAGCAGGATGGCGTCGTCGCCCTGCGCTACGATGACATGGCGGTCGTCGCCCGCCACCCGATGGTGGAGAGCTCAGTCGGACAGACGACCGTCAGTCCAGAGCTGACGGCGTTGGTCAAGACCGGCAAGCCCGCGGCGACCTATTCCGCGACGGCCGTGGTGGACAACATCCGGCGCATCTATTCGTATCAAAAAGTTCCCGATTTCCCCTTCTACATCTTCGTCGGGCAGAGCGTCAACACCGCAGTGGCTGCGTGGCGCAAAGAAGCCCAGACGTTGGCATCTGTGGTGCTGCTCTTTACGGTGATTTCGATCATCCTGGCCCGGCAGTTGCTCGCCAAGTGGCGCAGCGAACAGCAGGCGGAACTGAACTTGCGCGCCGCAAACCAAGAACTGGAACTGCGGGTGGCCGAGCGCACCGCCGAACTGCGGCACAGCGAGGCGATGCTGCGTGCGCTCCTCGATGCCATTCCCGAATCCGCCTTCTTGATGCAACCCGATGGCATCGTGTTGGCTGCCAACGCCACCGTCGCGCAGCGGCTCGGCGTCACGCTGGAACAAATGATCGGGAAAAATATCTATCATCTGCCAACTCCCGAAGTCGCCGAACGACGGCGCGGCTATGTCGACCAAGTGATCCAAACCGGCCAACCGGCACGTTTCGAAGATCAGCGCGGCGATCGCATCATAGACAACGCGGTTTACCCGGTCCTCGACGCGCAAGGTCGCGTCGTTCAGCTCACAGTCCTCGGCATTGACATCACCGAGCGCAAACAGGCCGAGCTGGCCCTCTATGAGGGTGAGGAACGCCTGCGCCTGGCAAACCGGGCAACCCGCGACGTGATCTGGGACTGGGATATCGTCAACGATAGTCAACGGTGGAATGCGGCTGGAACAGTGGCTCTCGGCTGGCGTGATATCGTGGAGGCCCCGCAAACCGCCGCCTGGTGGATCGAACGCGTTCATCCCGAAGACCGCCAAAGGGTGGATGCCGGGTTCTTCGCCGTTGTCACGGATCCGGCCCAAAACTACTGGTACGACGAATACCGCTTCCGCAGGCTGGATGGGAGCTATGCCCAGATCATTGATCGCGGCTATGTCCTGCGAAACGCGCAAGGCGAGGCGGTGCGGATGATTGGCGCCATGCTCGATATCACCGAGCGCAAACGTGCCGAAGAAGCGCTACGGCAGAACCAACAACACCTGGCGCGCGCCCAACAGATCGGTCGTTTGGGCAGTTGGGATTGGGATACGCAGCGCCAAACCCTCACCTGGTCGGATGAGTTGTATCGCATCTTTGGCGTCGAGAGCGATTTCGCGTTGACATTCGACAACATCGAAACGCTGCTTCATCCCGAGGACCGCCGGCGGAACGCCGCGGAGACGCAGCAATTGCTGTCGGGCGCCGCCGATCAGACCCGATACGAATTACGGATCATCCGCCCCGACGGCGAAGTGCGACACGTCAGCCAAAGCATCGAGGTGACACGCGATCAGACGGGCGCCGTGGCCCGTGTGTTTGGCATCATGCAAGACATCACCGAGCGCAAGCAGGCGGAGGAGGCGCTGCGCGAGAGCGAGGTTCGCTACCGGGAATTGTTCGAAAATATAAATAGCGGCGTGGCGGTATATACAGTCATAGGCAATGGCCAAGACTTTATTTTCAAGGATTTCAACCGCGCCGGGGAAAGGATTGATCGCGATCAGCGGGAGCGGCTGATTGGTAAGAGCATCTTTGAGGTTCGTCCCGGCACCGAACAATTCGGTTTGATCGAGGTGTTTCGGCAGGTTTGGCAGACCGGCGAACCGGCCTATCATCCAATGACTTTGTATCAGGATGGAAAATTGAGCGGCTGGTACGAAAACTTCGTCTACAAACTCCCGTCCGGCGAAATTGTGGCGGTCTTTGAGGATGTCACCGAGCGCAAGCAGGTCGAGGAGGCCTTGCGGCGCAATCATGCCATGCTGGCGCGCACGGAAAGTATCGCGCACCTCGGCAGTTGGGAATGGGATGTGGCAACGGACACTGTGACGTGGTCGGACGAGTTGTTCCGCATCTTCCAGCGAAACCCGACCGATGGGGCGCCATCCTTTGCGGAACATCCGGAACTTTATTACCCGGAAGACATGCAGCGGCTCAGGGAGGCGGTTGAGGCCGCCGTAAGCAACGGCACGCCTTACGAAATAGAACTGCGTGCCATTCGCAAGGATGGCGCAACGCGAGTGTGCTTGGCCCGTGGCCATGCAGAGATAGGCCCGGAAAAACGAGCCACGCGCCTGTTTGGATCAGTACAGGACATCACCGAGCGCAGACGAGCGGAAGAGTCGTTACGTACTTCCGAGGAGAGGTTCCGGGCGGCATTCATGACCGGGGCTGATGCTCATGTCATCACCGCAATTGATGATGGCACATTGGTCGAAGTCAATGACGGGTTCGTAGTGCTGTTTGGCTACTCCCGGGAGGAGTCGCTCGGAAAAACATCAACGGAGTTACATCTGTATCATGATCCTGATGCAAGAACGACTCTTATTTCTCAACTCAAAGAATCCGGTCAAGTCAAGGATTTCCAAACTCCAGGCCAACGAAAGAACGGCGAGATCGTACCCATCTCTCTTTCCTTCAGCATCATACAACTGAACGGCAAACCGCACATCTACGGCGTTCTCCGCGACATCACGGAGCGCAAGCGCATGGAAGAGGCGCTGCGGGAAAACGAAGAGAAATACCACACTCTCTTTGACAACATGGCTC
>CAZYHE010000289.1:0-6328 GCA_964647225.1 uncultured Anaerolineales bacterium | reverse complement strand
CCAACGCCATCGAGGGCAACACGCTGACGCTGGGCGAGACGCGGGCGTTTTTGCTCTACGGCATCACCGCCCAGGGCAAGCCATTTCGGGATTACCTGGACATCCGAGGCCATCACGACGCCATCCGCTACCTGGAAGAGTTGGTGCGCGGCGGCGAGGCGCTGACCGAGGCCGCGATCCGGGAGTTACACCGCATCTTGCTGGTGGAAGCGTACGACGTGGACGCCATCACCGCCGATGGTTGGCCCACGCGGCGCCGCATCGCCATCGGCTGCTACAAGACCGCGTCCAACCATGTCCGCACGACTACAGGTGAGACCCATTTTTACGCCTCGCCTTCTGAAACACCTGCGCTGATGGGTGAGCTTGTGGCCTGGTGTCGTCGAGAGGCGGCGACCGGCGCGCTGCACCCCGTGGTGTTGGCCGCCACATTCCACTACCGCTTCGTCGCCATCCATCCCTTCGATGACGGCAATGGCCGGATGGCCCGCCTGCTGACCAATCTCATTCTCATGCAGCACGGCTATGTGCCGGTCATCATCCCGCTGGTGGCGCGCGGCGACTACTTGCTGGCGCTGGAACGGGCCGATGCCGGCGACCTGGCCGATTTCGTCCTGTTGGTGGGCCGGGAGCTGATCCGCTCGTTGGAGTTGACCCTGGCCGCGGCGCGTGGTGAGCCGCTGGAAGCGCCGGGCGGCCTGGATCGCCGGATTCAACGGCTGCGGGAGCAACTGGGAACCTACGATGTTGCTCCCGGCGATTTTCTCATAACCCGACAAACGTAGCATCGCCCCTTGTGGGCGTCCGGGCGGGCACAAGGCCCGATGCTACAGTCAATTTACTTCACATCCACCACCGGCACGGTCGGCGTCACGCGGCCGCGGTAGAAGCGGGTCGGCTCGGCCGGCGCGGCGTCCTCTGGCGGCGGGGTCGGCCGCGATGAGGCGATCCACTTGCTCAGCGTCGCCTGGTAGGTGCGCATCAGGTCGGCGTCTTTGACCATCTGCGCCTCGCCCGTCAGGGCCGCCACCCGGCGCAGCTCGCCTTCCGACCGGACGGCCAGGTCATAGCCCTCCTGATAGCGCCGCGCCTTGTACAGCCGGTCAATCTCCTTGAGCGCCTCGGCGGTGCGCTGGATCGTGACGTTGCGCAGCACTTCGACGTCCCAGAGCGGATCGTAGCTGGCTATCCCCCGCGCGTCGGCGTAGACCGGCAGGCTCAAGGTCTCGGCCCGCTGCGAGAAGAGGTCGGTGTAGCGCAGTTCGACCGTGCCCACCGTGCGCTGTCCGGCCGGGCCGGGGCCGATCCGCAGGCGGGCCAGCAACACCTGGCTGTCGCCCGTCCCCATGTCCTTCTGGCGGATTTCGAGCGGGCCGGCCGGCGGCGTCCCCGCGTAGCCGGTCAGCGATTCCAGCCGCACGTCGGCCGCGGGGCGGAAGACGAACGCCACATCGCTGGCCGCCTTCTGCACCAGGCCGCTGACATCCTGCCGGAAGACCTTGTCCATCTCTTCGGCCGAATCCACGAAGTGATACGCGCCCTTGCCCTGCGTCGCCAGCTTGCTCAACAGCGCGTCGTTGAATTCCTTGCCCAGCCCGATCGTCGAGAGGTAGATGCCTTTGTCGTTATACTGCCGGGCGTCGCCGGCGATCTGTTCCGGGCTGACGACCCCGCGGTTCGCGATGCCGTCGGTCAGCAGGATCACCCGGTTGTTGCGCCGCACATCGAAGCCGCGATCCACCTCCGCGAAGCCGGCCAGCAGCCCCGCGTGCAGGTTGGTGTTGCCGCTCGGCTGGATCTGGCCGATCGCCCCCTCGATCCAGCCGCCGTCGCCCACCGGCCGGGCCGGCACGAGCGCCTGCGCCTCGTCGCTGTAGGTGACGATGGCGACAGTATCGTTGGCGGCCAGGCTGCGCAGGAAAACGAGGAGCGACTGCTTGACGTAGGGCATCTTCTCCGGCGTGTTCATCGAGCCGCTGCGATCAATGACGAGCGCCAGGTTCAGCGGCGCGATCTCGACCGGCTGCGCGGACTTGGCTTGGATGCCGATCTGCAGCCAGGCTTCGCCGCCGCTCGTCGGGATTTGACCGTTGCCCAGGCGCAGGTCGAGGCCCAGGGTCGTCTTGGTCGGTTCGGGGAAGCTCTGGGTGTAGTAGTTCAGATATTCCGCAACCCGCAACTCTTCGGCGGGCACGATCCCGCCGCTCTCGATCACGGATCGGCTGCGCGCCTTGGATGCATCCATGGATGCCGCGCACGAAGTCAGCGCAATCAACATAGCGCCCAACACAACCAGCCACAGAAATGCTTTTCGGGTGAACATACGCTCCTCCTCGGTGTGATATCTGCGCCGGCCTTGCGCCGAACGCACCTCCAATGTATCGTAAAGGGTGTACACTTCAAGGGCCAGATGTGTACCATTGGGCGTGTCGCGGCGTGTAACACTCAAATCCCCTTTCCGCGCTGCTTGCAACGTGTGTCATGGAGGGGTATACTGTGGTGGTGATGCAGGAGCAGACTCATGAACGCGAGCGCCAACAAGTCAGAGGGGCAAGAAAAATGAGCACCATGGCGATTGGATTGGATGAAAAAACAGTGCATGAACTGACGCAGTTCGCACAAGCGCGTGCAGTGGAGCCATCTGCTCTGGCTGAAGAAGCGATACGCGCGTATCTGCGGTCTGCGGCCCGGCTTTCGATGGATGAAGAAGCGGTTGCCTACCGGAGTTTGCACCCCGATTTGTGCGCAACCATTCCCGGTCACTATGCCGCGATCTATCGAGGTCAACTGGTGGATCACGATGTGGATCAACTGGCCCTGTTTCAGCGTATCAAGGCGCGATTCGCAGACTTGCCGGTGCTAATCCGGCAGGTGCGGCCTGAGATCGAACAAACGATCATGGTGCATTCGCCCAGGATAGAAGTCTTCTCGTGACGTAGCGAGCATTCTTGGTACCGACCATGCGCACCTTTGCCGAGTTGTTGTCAGAATACATGACCCGCACCGGGGTCAGCGACGCCGAGTTGGCGCGCGCCATCGGTGTGCAGCGGCAGACGATCTTCCGCTGGAAGGAGGGGCTGGTCGCCCGGCCGCGCGCGGCCGAGGATGTCCTGCGCTGCGCCGCCAAGCTCCGGCTGACCGCAGAGGAACGCGACCGGCTGCTGCTGGCGGCCGGTTTTCCGCCGGAGACCCCGCCACCGCTGCCTTCTTCTGATCTCCAGATTGCTTCCATCGAAGCGCCGGCCCAACCGCCCACATCCCCGGAACCGGCCGAGGCGGATGACTTGCCGGACGGTCGCGCAATCGCGCCGCCTGAACCCGCGGTGATGGCGCCGGTGGCGCAAGATGGCATCTTGCGCTACGCCGCGATCATCATCGCCGTGGTCGTCATCTTGGGCGTGGCCGCGTGGATTTTCTGGCGCGACCGCGCAGGCCGTTTTCCGACGGCCGGGCCGGGCGAGACGCTGGTCGTGGTGGGGCAATTCGCCAACTACACCGGCGGCGTGCAGGGCTACAACGTGGCCGACCGGCTGCAAACCGCGCTGAAACGAGAGTTGGACGCCGCCCGTTTGCCGTCCGTGCGGGCCGCGGTCTGGCCGGAAGTGATCCCCGACGAGGCGGCCGCGCTGGCGGTCTCCCGGCGCGCCGCCGCGGCATTGGTGATCTGGGGAGAGTACGACAGCGGCCGGGTCGTCGGTCGCTTCACCCTGCCGCCGATGCAGGCCGACAAGGGCGAGAGACGTTACGAAAAGCTGCTGGCCTCGCCCAACGAGCTTTCGGCGGTCATCAACGCCGACCTGCCGGAAGAGGTGCGCTATCTCAGCCTGCTGACATTGGGTCAGCTTTATGCCGGGCAGGGAGAGCATGGCCGCGCCCGCGCGGCGCTGGTGCAAGCCCTCACCCGGCCGCCGGCCGACCGGGCCGCGCTGGCCGCCCTCTATTTTCTGCTCGGCTATGTTCATCAGACCGACCAGCCGGCCGCCGGTTTAAACCGGATGGACGCGGCCATCGAGTCGTACACGGCGGCGCTGGCGTTGCAGCCCGCGCTCATCTCGGCGTATTCCAACCGGGCCAACGCCTATCTGCGCCGCGACGGGCCGGGCGATCTGGAGGCCGCGCTGGCGGATCTGACGCAAGTCATCGCGGCGCTGCCGGAGGATGCCACCTCCCGTGTCAACCGCGGCGCGGCGTATCTGCGCCGCAAGCGGCCCGGCGACCTCGAGGCCGCGCTGGCGGATTTGGATCGGGCCGTGGCGTTGGCGCCAGAGATGATCGAGGCCTACTTCAATCGTGGGCTGGCGCGCATTCGGGCTAACGACGCGGCGGGCTGGCAGGCCGATCTCACGCAGACGCTCGTCCTCGATCCCGACCACGCGGGCGCATACGCGGCGCTCTGCTGGGGCTATGCGCTCGACCGTCAGGCTGCGGCCGCGCTGCCGTACTGCGACCGCGCGGTCGCGCTCGCTCCGTCCGGGCCGGGCCGCGACAGCCGGGGGATTGTTTACGCCGAACTGGGGCGTTTTGCCGAGGCGGTGCGCGACATCGCGGAATATTTGCGCGGCGATCCCCCGGCGGCCGAGCGCGCGGAACGCGCCGGCTGGCTGACCGACCTGGCCGCGGGCCGCGACCCGTTCGATCAGGCGACGCTCGACCGGCTGCGGCAGGAATGAGGCTTATGCCGACCACCGAAGAACAGCATCAGAAGCTCGCCCGCCTGGCGCGGCTGCGCAAGCTGGGCGTGAAGCGCGGCGTGCATGATCTGAAGGCGCCGGCCGCCGCGCCCGAACCGGCGCCGCCGCCTCGACAAGACTTCGGCGAGCTCAGTCGAGCCGTCGGGGACTCCGAACCGGCTCGGTCAGAGATAGTACGCCCCGCCGTTCCGGGCGCCGGCCAGAGCAAAGAGGAAGCTCCCAGCCGGCCTGTGACCGGCGTCGTTGACCTAAGCGCGCCGTCTGCCACGACAAGCCGGGGGTCGCAGACCCCCTTTGAGCAAGTCCCTGGAGTGCCGAACTTGTTCGGCGGAATGGTCGGACAAAAACTGGCTGAGCCTGCCCCAACCACCTTGCCCGGCGAGGCGGTCGAAACCCCCGACGGCCCGGCCTGGGTGCGCACGGTGCGCTATGCGCTGGCGGATCACCCCGACCTGGCCGCGCTGCTGGAGGTTGAAACCGAAGCGCTGGCCGCCGCGGGCCGCGATCCCGCGCTGGCCCGGCTCGATCCCGCGCGGGCGGCCTTCGTGGACACGGAAACCACCGGCCTGACCCCCGACACGGCCACCTACACCTTCCTGATCAGCATCGGGATGTACGAGAATCTTCAGCAGGAGGCCGGCGCGGCACGGCCAGACCGCCGGCGCACGGGCGATTTCGTCGTCCGGCAATTCCTCATGCGCACCCCGGCTGAAGAGCGCGGCCAGTTGCACCTGGTGGCCGAGACGCTGGATCGCGCCGCGGGCGTCATCAGCTTCAACGGCCGCGGGTTCGATCTGCCGCTGATGCAGAACCGGTTCATCCTCGCGCGCCGGCCCTTCCCCTGGCTGCGCCTGCCGCACCTCGATCTGCTGCCGGCCGCGCGGCGGGTCTGGCGCGGCCGGCTGGAGTCGTGCCGGCTGAGCAGCCTGGAGCAGCACATCCTGGACGTGCAGCGCACCGAAGAGGATGTGGCGGGTTTCTTGATCCCCGACATCTACCGCCAGTATTGCCTTTCAGGGACGGTCAGCGACCTGCTGGTGCGGGTCTTCTATCACAACCTGGTGGATATCACCTCGATGCCGCGGCTGGCCGCGCGGCTGGGACGGCTGTACCAGGCCGATGGCCGGATCGAACGGCTGGCTGACCTGCACGGGGCCGAATGCCTCAGCCTGGCCCGCGCTTACGTGGATCTGGGGTGGAGCGAAGCCGGGGAGGCGGCCTACCGCGCGGCGCTCGCCGCCCCGCTGGCGGATGCCGAACGCGGCCAAGCCTATCGCGACCTGGGCTACCTCTTCAAGCGGCTCGAACGCCGCGCCGCGGCGGCGGAGTTGTGGGAGGAGTGGATCAGCGCGGTGCCGGGCGACGACGTGACCCCGTATATCGAGCTGGCGAAATATCACGAGTGGCACACCGGCGATCTGGCCGCCGCCCGCGGCTGGGCCGCGTGGGCGCTGCGACAGGTCGAAGCCGGCGCGCCCGGTCCGGCCCAGGCCATCACCGCCGCGGAGCTGCGTCACCGGCTGGCGCGGATCGAGAAGAAGCTGGCTCAGCCCTGATAGGTTTCTAAAACCTGTCAGGTCTCCGGGCCTTCACCAGCGCGTCCCTCCGATCTGGCCTTTGGTCCAGAGTTGGCCGAG
>CAZYHE010000288.1:0-6329 GCA_964647225.1 uncultured Anaerolineales bacterium | reverse complement strand
ATCGGAGTGAAGACGATGGAAGACGAATACGATCTGTCACAGATGCAATCCCGGCCGAATCCGTATGCGAAGCGGCTCAAAAAGCCGGTTACGATCAGGATGAGCCTGGATGTGGTCGAGTATTTCAAGGGGCTGGCGGACGAGACCGGCATTCCCTATCAAAGCCTGATCAATCTGTATCTGCGGGACTGCGCCGCGACCCAACGCAAGCTCGATTTGCAGTGGGCGGCGTAGCGCCGGTTGCCAACCGGCGCTACGTTAAGCCGGGGGCGATTCCGCCCAGGCCCGGAAATCGCGCCCCCTGAATCGGGGGAAGCGTCCCCAAATATGGGGAAAGGTTCCCCGATATAGGGGAACGTTCGCCCAATATCGGGGAAAGCATCCCCAAACATGGGGACGGGTCCCCCAACATTGGGAGAAGCGCCCCCAAACATGGGGAAAGGTTCCCCAACATTGGGGGAAATGTGCCCAAACATGAGGAACGGTTCCCCAAGATCGGGGGAAGCGTCCCCAAGTATGGGGAAAGTGTTCCCTCATGTTGGGGAGCATCCGCTCAAGATTGAGAGACTTGTTTGACACGCCTTTGGGGCGCTCGTATAATGGCGGCAGGTTGATTCGAAAGGGGCTAACGATGCTCGAGACATTGACCGTGAGGACGCCGAACAAAGCCGCGCTCAGGCCACTGCTGAAGTCGGCTTTGGGACATGAACGCAACATGCTTGGGCTGGGATTGAAGCGCACTCGGGAACGGCTGGCCGAATTCGAGCGGCGATTCGGCATGACCTCTCTCGAATTCGAGCGCCGACTCAACGCGGCTCAACTCGATGAGACCGTTGAGTTCACCGATTGGCGGATGGAAATCGGGATGCTGCGGCTCCTGGAACAACAGGACCAGGCCTTACGCGATGCCACGCTCGATTGAGGGCTACTATCGTTTTCTTCTTGATGCGATCGCCGGGTGCCCGATCATTCGGGCATCTGACTTGGCGTTCGACAAACGCACACTCAGTTCCGGGATCATTCGAGGCGACCTTTATTTCGTGGATGGCTCGCGTCTGTCTTTCCGGGAACTCGTGGACTTGTCGGCCAAGAACGTTCGCCTCATGTACAGCTACCACTATCAGGCCGCCAACGGCTCGCTTATTTTTCGTTACGACGATACCCCGCATCATCGCAGCCTGCCTGGCTTCCCACACCACAAACATGCAGGCGCCGAAACCACGGTGATCCCGGCCTCTGCGCCTGCGCTTGTTGAGGTGCTGGCGGAGATCGAGCGCCTCGATTCCACTACCGAACGATCATGGGAAAATGGATCGGCCACTTCGGCGGGTTATTGATGCGTGCTTGCAGCAGTAGCAACGCCTGCACGACCTCGGGTTCCGTGAAGTTGCAGTGTCCGAAGCGATCCACCACGATCAGGTCATGGCGCGGGGTGGCGTGCTTTGCCACGACCTTAGCGCGGTAAAGTGTTTGGTGCCAGTAAGGCACGGTCTGGTCGTTGGTGGTGTGGATCGTGACCAGCGGGACGAGCGGCCGGCCCGTGGTTTCATAGCGTGTCTGGATCTCGGCCCGCGCGGCCGGGTTGCCGGCGAAGCGTTGGACACCCGCGTTCAACGCGGCGTCGTTCACTGAACCGGCATAGATGCGCGTGCGGTTGTCGAACGGCTGCCCGCCCAGTTTCGCGGTGGCGTCATTGGTCGCCTTCACGTTGTACCACAACTCGGTGCTGATGCCGTCCGCGGTCGTCGTCGGGTCGCCGGGGATGTGCGGCACGCCGGTCACGGTCATCAACTGCGTCACGCTGATCGCGCTGCCCGGCGCGGTCAGAACTGGTACGACGGTGCTGGTGTAGTAGCTCTCCCAGGGCCCGACGATCGCCGGCGGGATCTCGACCGGACTGTCGGGGATCAGGCCGGGGAAGAAGTAGTCGAAGACCACCCGGAAATCGGTCACATAGTTGACCTGACCCTGGAAATCCCCGATCGGCCCACAGGCTGCCAGCCCGCCGCTGAACACCTCCGGATACCGCTCGGCCGCCAGGGTCGTGATCAGCCCGCCCTCCGACACCCCCACGAGCACCACGCGTTTGAGCTTGGGATGCGCCGCGCGAAAGATATCCACCAGGTCCACCAAGTCGGCCAGACCGGGATTGATCGCCAGCCCGTTGACGCTGTAGCTGGTCGTTGCAAACGCGTAGCCCAGCCGGTTGGCCGCGTCAGGAAGATACGTGCCGCTCGACAGATAGAGTTGGTCTTCGGGGATGGCGACCGGTTCGGTGGCCGGCACGTAGCCGTGCGCGTAGACGATCAGGTCGCCGTTCCACCACGGGAAGATGGGTATGCAGATCCGATACTTCGCGCCGCTGGCCTGCACCCCATCCGGCCCGCACGCCATTGGCGCCAGCGGCTCGGCGTGCGCCGGTGGGGCGGCGAAGGCCAGCAGGACGGCCAACGCGGCGAACAGGGCCGCAAAGCGGCGCAATCCGATGGTGTCTCTGTGCAAAACGTGGGGCATCACGACCTCCTGGAGCGAACTGGCGCTCAAGAACTGCTTTCGGACCCGCGCTATTGCGGCCACGGGTCTCCGCGCATGATCATAGCACCCCCCGCGGCTGGTGTCAATGTGTGTTCTTGATTCGGGCCGGCCGGTGAACCGCGATTTGGCAGGCCGGTTACAGAGTTCATCAGTGGGCCGAGCTGGCGTTCTCGGCGTGAATACGCCATGTAGTTGCAAATAAGGTTCAGTTCGGCTATCATCGCAGTGAACCCATGATGGGGCTGTGCGCCGATACCATCAGTGCTGCCCCGATGCCATGATTCTGTGTCGCGCTCAGGAGACATACGCATGATCCGTCAACGCTTTTCACGCCCTCTGGCTTGGCGCGCGCTGGGGGTCGCCCTGCCGCTCCTGCTTTGGATCGCAGCCTGGGGTGTGCTGGCGACCGGCGCGACGCCGGCAGCCGTGGGCAACCAGGCTGACTATGATGCGGCCGGCAACCTGATCGTCTATACCGAAACGCTGGGGCTTAACTGGTACGATTGGTCCTGGACGGCCGCGGCCACGGTCTACACGTCCACGGCGCACTCCGGCAACCGGGCGATCGTCACCGATTTGGACGGCTGGGGCGCCTTCTGCCCCTTCTTTTCTAACGATCAGGACTGGAATCTGCCCGAATACACCGGGTTGACCACGACCGACTTCGACCGGTTGAGCTTCTGGGTGCATCGGGGCGCGTCGGCGGGCGGACAGACGGTGGGCGTGCAGGTCAGCGATATCCTGCCCGGCTGGGCGTGGCGCCACCGGGTCAGCTTTGTGGCGCCGACCGACGATGCCTGGCACGAAATCGTCATTCCCCTGAGCGAACTGGACGGCGTGGATCTCGGCCTGTCGCGCCTGGCCTGGGTCGGCAACGGCGCGGCGACCGAGCCGATCCTGCTGGACGATATCAAGCTGCTCAAAGCGCCCGCGCCGGTCGTGGCGGTGCGCGAGCCGATGAGCGACACCGCCGGGTTGCATTGGCTCTATCGCGACGAGCGCAACGCGCGCCTGGATGGCTCTTGGAATGCCGATTTTCGCCTGCAAGGGACGCCGGCCAGCCGCGGTTCCTTTAGCCTGGCGACGCGCTTTAGCTGGTATGGCGGTTTGCAGTTCTGGCCGCTCGACTATGATTGGCAGGCCCCGCAGCCGTTTGCGACGGGAACCGCCAACGTGCTGCAATTCGACCTCAATCGCGGCCCGCTCGATCCGGCGGGGCAGACCTACGACATCTATGCTGTGGGCAGCGACGGCGGCATCGCCTTCAAGGCCCCGTTGGCGCGCTTTGCCACGAGCGGCGTGTTCGACACCGACCCCACGACCTGGCAGACCGTCACGGTGCCGCTGGATACCCTGGCGGGCGACGCCGACGGGATCTACGCCTGGGGCATCCAGGAGGCGAACGGGGTCAACGGCACGACGGCCGACGCGCTCTACCTGGATGAAGTGCGCTTTGACTATCGGACGCCGCCGCCCGATCTGGCGATCTACACGGACACCCTGGCCGCAGGGTGGACGGCCGCCGGCTCCTGGGACGCCGCGGTGGGCCTGGCGAATCCGGCCCCGGTCCTGACCGGCACGGCCTCGCTATCTGTGACCTATCGGGCGCCGTGGGGCGGGCTATACCTGCACGTTGACCCGCCGGTCGGCACGGTGGACTACCGCAGCCTGCGCTTCTGGATCCACGGCGGCGCGGTGGGCGGGCAGCCGCTCCAGCTTTGGATGCATGATGATGCGTACAAGCAAGGCGCGAGCATCACGCTGACGACGCCGCTTTCTAACACCTGGCAGTTGGTGCAGGTGTCGCTGGCCGATCTGGGCAGTCCGGCGGCGATCCGTGCGGTTGCGTTGCAGGATGGCGGCGGCGCGGCGCAACCGACGTTCTATCTGGACGAGATCGCGCTCGACACCGCGGCCGCGCCGCCGCCACCGCCGCGCGTCGGGCCGGCCCTGCACGTGGACATGACCGCTGACCGCCACCCCATCAGCCCCGACATCTATGGCATGAACTTCGCCGACGAAGCGTTGGCGGCGGAACTGCGGCTGCCGGTGCGGCGGTGGGGCGGCAATAGCACCACCCGCTACAACTGGCAATCTGATTCGGCCAACCACGCCAGCGATTGGTATTTCGAGAACGTCCCCGAAAGCAACGCCAATCCGGGCACGCTGCCGGCTGGCTCGACCGTTGATCGGTTCGTCGAGCAAGATCGGCGCACGGGAACCCAGACGATCCTCACCATGCCGTTGATCGGCTGGACGCCCAAAGGCCGCGATTACGCCTGCGGTTTCAGCGTCGCCAGGTACGGCGCGCAGCAGTACACCGATGCGTGGCGGCCCGACTGCGGCAACGGCGTGCGGCCCGACGGCACGCTCATCACCGGCAACGCCCCGGCGGATACCAGCATTCCGATCACCACGACCTTCGTGCAGGCGTGGATCGGCCATCTGATCGGCCGCTACGGCGCGGCGGATGCCGGTGGGGTGCGCTTCTACAACCTGGACAACGAGCCGATGCTGTGGAACCATACCCATCGCGATGTCCACCCCGCGCCGGCCGGCTACGATGAGCTGCGCGACCGCACCTACGAGTACGCGGCCGCCATCAAAGCCGCCGACCCCGGCGCGCTGACCCTCGGCCCGGTCTTGTGGGGCTGGACGGCCTATTTCTACTCGGCGCTGGATCGGGCGCCGGGCGGCGACTGGTGGAACAACCCGCCGGACCGCAACGCCCACGGCGGCCTCCCCTTCACCGTGTGGTACTTGCAGCAGATGCGCGCTTACGAGCAGCAGAACGGCGTGCGCATCCTGGACTATCTCGACCTGCACTATTATCCCCAGGCGGCGGGCGTGGCGCTCGCGCCCGCCGGGAATGCCGGCACCCAGGCGTTACGCCTGCGCTCCACCCGCTCGCTCTGGGACCCGGACTACGCGGATGAGAGTTGGATCGCCGGCAGCGAAGGCGGCCCGGCCGTGCGCTTGATCCCGCGCATGAAGGAATGGGCGGACGCCAATTATCCCGGCACGAAGCTGGCGATCACCGAGTACAACTGGGGCGCGCTGAATCACATCAACGGCGCGCTGGCGCAGGCCGATGTGTTGGGCATCTTCGGCCGGGAGGGGCTGGATCTGGCGACGCTGTGGAATCCGCCCTCGGCCAGACGGCCGGGGGCCTTCGCCTTCCGCATCTACCGCAACTACGACGGCGCGGGCGGCGCGTTCGGCGAGACGAGCGTGCGGGCGGTCAGCGCGGATCAGGCGCAACTGGCGATCTATGCCGCGCAGCGCAGCAGCGACGACGCCCTGACGCTGGTGGTGATCAACAAGACCGCCAGCCCATTGACCACCACCGTGACGATCACCGGCTTCGCCGAGGCGGCCCGCGTCCAGACCTATCACTATAGCGCGGCGAACCTCGGCGCCATCGTCCGCCAACCCGACGAGACCACGGCGGATGGCGTCTTCGCGGCGCTCTTTCCGGGCGCGTCCATCACGCTGGTCACGTTGCAGCCCGAACCGCGCCGGCTCTACCTGCCCCTGATCTTGGGCGATCCGCCTGAAGATCTACACGCGCGTGCCCTTCGCCGCAATCCGGCCAGCACGGCATCCACAGCGATCAGATCGGCGCGTGTGGCTCCCACGACGGGGGCGGCGGGCGTCGCAATTGGGCCGCACGCGGGCCTACTGATTGCCGCAGAGCGCGTTGAATACAACTACCTGGAGGGAAATCCGCAACCATGAATCCACAGATCGTTATCAGGAGCGAAACCGCTGACGATGTGCGTGCGATCACTGAG
>CAZYHE010000287.1:0-6330 GCA_964647225.1 uncultured Anaerolineales bacterium | reverse complement strand
CACCACCCACGGCTGGAACTCGACCGCGCCAACGTCGCAGTTGTAGCTGCCT
Organism: uncultured Anaerolineales bacterium; assembly: GCA_964647225.1. Taxonomy (GTDB): domain Bacteria; phylum Chloroflexota; class Anaerolineae; order CG2-30-64-16; family CG2-30-64-16; genus CAZYHE01. The sequence goes on along the minus strand of CAZYHE010000287.1, from coordinate 6,278 downwards.
GCGGATGCGCCGCGCTGCGGCAGCGCCGTCCCGCGCTGATCCGCCGGCCGCGCCCTGGCGAGGATCGTCAGCGTCCCGGAGGCGACCTCGGCGCGGGTGGCGTCATCGTAGACCCGGTAGAGGTAGCTGCCCGCCGCGGTGAACTGCCTGGCTGCCGAAGCGCCCCCTGCGGGCAGGGCGATCAGCTCGACGCCGGCCTCGCCGTCGTTCAGCGCAATGGTGCGCGCCGCGGTGTAGACCTGGCTCCAGACGACCGTGTCGCCGGTCGAAAGGGTGGTCGTGGGCAGCAGGCCGGCCGTCACGGCGACGGTCTGCTCGCTCGCCGCCGCGCAGACGCTCAACGGGATGCGGTCAATCGCGGCGCTCGCCGGCTTGGGAGCATGAGTGTAGGTGTAGCCCGACACCCGGTTCGCCGCAAAGTCAATCGTATTGTTGTCCTGCAGCGGCCCCAGCCGCGCCGCCTCCGCCTGGCCCACCTGGAGATCGGTCGCCTTCGGTTCGGGGAAGCAGCTTGCGTCGCTCACCAGGTTATAGCCGGCCGAGATCATCACCGCAAAAGTGTCGGCGCCCGGCCGACCGCAGACCTTCGAGGTCTCCGAAATCTCGAAGGTCTGGAAGAGGATCGAGCGGCCGACCGTCGTCGTGCTGTTGCCCGCCCGGTAGATGGCGTGGCCGGCCGGCGTGAAGCTGACCGCCTGCACCGTGATGGTCAGCGTCAGGCTGGCGTTGTCGGCGTCGGTCACGGTGGCCGTGCCGCTGCCGCTCGTCGCGGCCAGCGTGCAGATCAGCGGCGTCGAGAGGCCGGCGCCCATCACCGGCGTCGTAAGCTGCGCCGGCTGGCACGTCACCCCCGCGCCGCCTGCGATGTTCAGGGTGCGCCTGCGCGCGGTGCGGTTCTCGAAGCGGATTTCGTCCCCCGATGTGACTGTGAGGGTGGCCGGCGCCATGCCGGTGTCGGTCACTGCGACGAGCTTCTGGTCGGGCAGGCGGCTGGCCCGGTTATCGGCCAGCGTGCTGCTCGCCATGCTCACCGTGGCGGCCGCGCCCGCGCCGGCCGGCCCGGCGTTGTAGAGGCCGCCGCCGGCGCTTTCCGCCTGGTTGCCCGACACGGTGCTGCGCTCCAACGTCAGGCTGCCGGCGTTGTAGATGCCGCCCCCGCGGCCCGGCGTGACGACCGCCCCGCCGCTCAGCACGTTGTAGGCGGCATTTTCGGCCACGGTGGAGGTGTAGACCGCCAGCGTGCCCAGGTTGGCGATGCCGCCGCCCGTCGTGCTCAGGCCATAGCGCACCGTCAGCCCGCGCAACGTCACGCTCACGTCGCTGCCCGCGGCGATCGTGACGCCGGTCGGCGTGTAGCTCTGCACCGTCAGGGCCGTGCCCCCCGCCGCGCCGAGCTGACGCTGTTCGGCGACCGTCTGCGCCGCGGCCTGGAGGATGGCGCGCACGTCGGTGGGCCGCTCGCGGCTCAACGACGCCACGTCAATCCCCGCATGTTCCACCGTCAGGTCGCGGTAGATAACGAAGTTGCCGGTGTATGCGCCCGCTTCGATGCGCACCGTGTCGCCGGCCATGGCCGCGTTGAGCGCCGCTTGCAGGTCGGCGTAACGGCTCAGGGCCGCGTCCGTCTCGCAATTGGCGCAGACCGTCAGCGTGGCGGGCGCGAGATCCACCGCTCCGCTGGCGCAAGACGCGGCCGCCCGCGGCCGGCCGCGCTGATCGGTCGCCACAGGGCAGGGCGTCACCCCCCGTGCCGGACTGCTGGCGCCGATGGCGCGGGTGAGGGTGGGGCCGCCGTTGTCACGCAGGCTCCCCAGGCCCGGATCGCCCGTCCGGTCGCCCGTCCCCGGCGTGATAAAGCAGGTGATGTTATGCGTCAGGTTGTTGCCGCCGGAAGTGGCGTTAACGCACGCCGCGCCCGTCGCCGCGCTGCTGAGGATCGAGTTGCTGATGACCAGCGCGCTGCCCAGGGCCGCCTCGTTGCGCACCAGCGCCCCCGTCCCGGCCAGCGTGGCCGATTGCACCGTCACCGCGCCGGCGACGTTCGCCGTATTGCGCAGCAGCACCGTGTCGCCGGCGCCGCCCGCGCTGGTCGCCAGCCCGGCCAGCTCGGCCGCGCTGAGCGCCCGGCTGTAGAGGCGCACGTCGTCAATCGCGCCCCCGAAGAGGCGCTCGCTGAAGCGCGCCGACCGGCCGATGACGAGCGCGTTGGTCGAGTGGGTGAGGGCCGCGGCGCAGGCGGCCGAACCCCGCTCGACGCCGTTGATATACACCTTGACCGTGCTGCCATCATACACGCCGGCGACGTGCGTCCAGACGCCCGTGCTCATCAGCGCCGCGGAGAGGGTATGGCACTCGCCGCTGGCGCTGACCGCAACGAAGGAGAGCACCCCGCCCGCGCCGGTGCGCAGCGTGTAGCCGTGGCCGTATGTACCGGAGTCGTCGTCCTTGCCCACGACCACGCCCTGGTAATACTCCGTCTTCCAAGTGTCCGCCTTGATCCAGGCCGCCACGGTCAGCCGCTCCGGCGTGAGCGCGGCTTGATTGGCGATGCTCACATGGTCGTCCGCGCCGTCGAAAGCCACCGCGTAGGGGTTGCTCCAGCCGAGGGCCGGCGTGGCGCTTGTCCAGGTCGGACCGCTGGTCAGCGTGCCCGCGTTGCCGTTGCCCGAAGCATCGGCGGCGGACGTGCCGCTCCCCTCGTCGAATTTCCAATGACCGGCCAACCCATCCGTGGGCGCGGTATAGCTGCCGGTGTTATCGCTGACCGTGCTGTTGACGAGCGCCAGGTCGCCGCTGTTGTGGATGACGCTGCCCGTCCCGCTGACGGTGTGGCCGTACAGGGTCACGCTGTCGAGGGTCAGGCTGCCGGCGTTGGAGATCACGCCGCCCGCGGAAACCGCGGCGTGGCGGATATTCAGCCCCTGGAGCGTCACTCGCTGGCCCGCGGGGATGGTGAAGATCGGGCCGGCCGCGCCGCCCGCCGTGGCCGCGGCCTGGACGATCCCCAGATGTGTACCCGGCGTGCTCTCGCTCGCCAGCGGCCCGCGGATCGTCACGCTGCGGTTGACCGTCACCGTCTCGGTGATGACCCCGGCGACGATGATCGTATCGCCGTCGCGCGCCTCGTCCAGCGCCAGGCCGATGCCCAGGAAGTTGCAGCGCGGGTCAGCGAGATCGCGGGAGAGCGGCGGACCGCAGACGGTGCGCACCTGGCGGCTCAACTCGACCGCGCCGGCGTCGCAGTAGGCGCTGCCGATGACCGCCCGCGGCCGCGGCTCCCCGCGCTGGTCAGCCAGCCAGCCCAACGCCTGCTCGCACGGGGCCTGCGGCATGATGTCCAGGATCGTGTTCCCCGCGGTGGCCCGCGGCAGATAGGTGATCGTCGCGCCGCCGTTGAGTGAGGCGGGCAGCAGGTCAATCGTCGCGTTGGCCGTGTCGGTGCCCGGCGTCGTCGTGAAGCTGCACGTGCCATCGCTGAGCCGGTTGTAACCGCCTGTGCCCAGCGCCGATCCCGCGCAACTGGCGCCGCCCAGCGGCAGCGTCACGATCGTGGCCGTCAGGGTGAGCGCGCCGCCGTTCTGGAGGTGCGCGCCGGTATTGAGCAGCGTGCGGTTCTCAGCCAGGGTCACGAAGCGCAGATCGGCCTGGCCGCCGGATGGGACGCTGACGCCGCCGCCGGCGTTGGCAGTGTTGCCGTTCAGCGTGCTGTTCTTGACCAGCGCCGCGTTGCCTGCGTAGATGCCGCCGCCCGCGGCCGTCGCCGTGTTCTCGCTGACCGCGCTGTCTACGACCGTCAGGCTGCCGCCGGTCAGGCTGGCCAGGCCGCCGCCGTTCGCCGCGGCGGTGTTGCTCCGCACCGTGGACGTGATTACGGTCAGACTGACGCCCGCGCCGCCCGCGGCCAGGCCGCCGCCGGAGGTGGACGCCGCATTGCCCTGCGCCACGCTCTGGCGCAACGTCAGGCTACCCGTCTGGACGTAGACGCCGCCGCCCGCGCCGGTCACGTTGCCGCCGGTCAGCGTCACCCCGGCGATCTCCACGGGGTCGCTGCTCAGGCCGTGCAGGAGGCGATCGAGCCCGTTGCCCTGGATGGTCGTGGTCGCCGCGCCCGCGCCCTGCAGAGTCAGCCGGCGCAGGATGTCGAGGTCACCGGTGGCGTTGGCGTCCTCGCCGGCCCCGGCACGCGTCAGCCCATACGTGCCCGCGGGCAGGGTGATGGTGGTGGCGCCGGCCGTGTAGCCGCAGCCGCCGAAGGTCGCCTGGTTGTTCACCGTCTGGATCGCCTCGCGCAGGCCGCAGATGTCGTCCAGCTCGCCGAATTCGTCTGCGCTCGTGGTGACGGTCAGCAGCGGCGTGGGCCGGCGCTCGAACGCGCCCACTTCGCACGCGGCCGTGCCGCTGCCATCGCTGTCCAGGGGCCGGCTGATCCCGCGCTGATCGGCGCTCACGGCCGCGGCGTCCAGGTCGCTGCATGATCCGGCCGGCACACGGTCAATCGCGATGTTGCCCGGCAGGGGCGCGACCGTGCGGGTCAGCCCGCCGTTGTCCTTGAGCACGCCCAGGGGATACTCGCCGCCGACCACGTCGCCGGTCTGCTCTGCGGCGATGGCGCAGGCGCCCGCTCCGAACGCGGCCATGCGCACCAGGTTGTAGCCGGATGAAGTCAGCGCGCCGCTGCAATCCTCGGTGCCGGCCGTCACGCCGCCGGTCAACGTGTTGTAAGCGATCAGTGCGCCCCTGAGCGAGACCGCCGCGGTGGAATGCCGGTAGACGCCGCCGGCGGTTTGGGCCTGGTTGCCGGTGAGCGTGCTGAACGACACCTTGACCGTGCTGCCCGCAGATAGAGTGGTGAGGCCGCCGCCGGTCGCCGTGGCGGTGTTGCTGATGAGCGTGCTGTTGCGGATGGTCGTCGCGCCGCCGTTGACCGCCACGCCGCCGCCCTGGCCGGCGCTGTTGCCCGTGATCAGCGCATCGCGGAGCGCCAGCGTGCCGGCGCTGTAGACGCCGCCGCCGTACTGCGCGATGTTCGCGGTGACGACCGCCTGCTCCAACGTCAGTTGTCCGCCGGCCAGCACGGCCGCGCCGCCGCCGGAGGATGTGCTCGTCCCGCCGCCCTGGAGCGTCAGGTATTGCAGGGTGGCAACCCCGCCATTGAGCACGGTTACCACCGGCCCGGCCGCAACGTTTGCGGCGCCGTCCAGCAGCAGATCCACGCCCGTCCCGCCGTTGCGCAGCGTCAGGCTCTTGCCGATGAAGAGGCGTTCCAGGTAAAGCCCCGGCTGCGCGACGACCGTATCGCCCGCAGCAGCCGTCTCGATGGCGCTTTGCAGCGAGATGCAGGGCGCGGCCGCGCTGGTGCAATCGTTGGTCGAGCCGGCCAGCGCGCTGATCTCGGCGGCCGTCAGCACGCGGTTATAGACGCGCACGTCGTCAATCCGGCCGTCGAAATAGCGATCGTCCCACTCGGAAGCGGCCACGCGAAACGCGTTGCCCGACGCATAAAGCCCATCGCTGGCGGTCGCGCTGCCGCGTTCCACGCCGTTGATGTAGATGCGCAGCGTGTGCGTGCTGTCATCCAGGGTGGCGGCGACGTGATACCAGGTGTTCGTCGCCATCAATTGGGCCGAGTAGGCCTCCGGCCAGCCGTCATCATCCCCGATCGCAAAAGACAGACGACCATTGTCGCCGGTGCGCAGCACGTAGCCGTAGTCGTCACCGGTGCTCTCTTTGCTGATGAGCGTGCCCTCGTAGCGGTTCGTCCGCCAGGTGTCCGCCCGGATCCAGGCCGCCACCGTCAGGCTGGAGGCGTTCAGCTCCAGCGCCGCGTCGTGGCGATAGACGAGGCTGCTTGTGCCGTCGAAATCCAGGCTGTACGGATCATAGTAGGTGACGGGGGCCGGCTTGCCGGCCGTCCAGACCGGCAATGTCGAGCCGTCCAGCGTGCCGGTCCGGCCATTGCCCGACGCGTCGGCCGCAGTCGCGCCGCTGTCCGCATCGAACTTCCAGTAGAGCAGCAGCCCCTGGGCCAGGTTGCCGCCGGAGAGCGCCATCAGCTCGGGCTGCGTCAGCGCGCGGTTGTAGAGGCGCACGTCGTCAATCGTGCCCTGGAAGAGCCGGTCGGTGTAGGCCGGCGAGCGGCCGATGTTCAGCGGATTGCTCGACGCGACCAGCGCGCCGCCCGAGCTGGCCGACCCCTGTTCGACGCCATCCACATAGACCTTGAGCGCGCTGCCGTCGAAGACGCCCGCGACATGATGCCAGGTGTTGGCCGCCATCAC
>CAZYHE010000286.1:0-6333 GCA_964647225.1 uncultured Anaerolineales bacterium | reverse complement strand
ACACGAGATGCAGCGTATACTCGACCGACACCCAGGCGACCGGCAGGATCAGGGTTCTGAGGAAGCCGGGCACCTGCGGCACCAATAACCTGTCAATGACGAAGGGCACGAAGAACAGCAGTGCGAACGCGGTGCTGTAGACGGTGAACATCGCGCCCGCGTCCAGGAAGGCCGGCCGCCAGTAGATGTAGAAGGCCGCCGCGCTGGCGATGTAGCCGATGAGCAGACCGGGCAGGGCGCGCCGCGTACGCAGGAAGCGCAGCATGAAAACAGGGGCCAGCCAGGCGGCGATCGGCACGATGGTCATGCCGTTCGAGAAGAGCGCTATGACGAAAGCCAGGATCAGCCAGACGAACGACAGCCGATCCTTGACTGGGTACGGGCCTCCCGCGGTTGGAGAGGCGGTCTGCGGTTGCGGTTGCGGATTCACGAGATACTCCTTTATGTGTTTGGTTCAGAATGATCGGGCGCCTGCGCGGCTTCGGCGGGCCGCTGGTTCACGGCGAGCAAAGTCAGCCCCAGGTTGCGCAGCCTGGCGATGATGCCGTAGAGTGCGGCCTGATCGGGCACGAGGCCCCACAAGATGGTCTCGTTTTCCGCATAGACCATCTGTAGATCCCCGAACCAATCGCGCCACTGGCCGCTCAAATCGCCGCGGATCGTGAATTCATAGACGGTGTTGGACTCTTGTCGCTTTTCCATTGGCGTCGCGTGCCTCCTTGATCGTCTTCACTGTGGCTGAGTATAAGCGCGTGGACACCACGTGGCATGTACCCGCGGGTGTATTTGGGGGTGCATTGGCAGGTGCATTTGCGGGGATCTACAAATCAGTGTTGGAGGACGAGGTATCTGGAGGGGGAATACTGGCCGCAGCAAGCCGCGGGGAAATGGCAAAGCTCACGGCGCGAAGAAAAAAGACCGCTCAGAGCAGTTTGAGCGCCCGGCCACGTGCGATCGCCTGTGTCCGGCTGGAGACGCCCAGCTTTGCGAAAATATGGTTGACGTGCCGTTTGACTGTGCCCACCTCGATGTACAACCGGGCTGCGATCTGGGCATTCGCCAACCCCTCGGCGATCAGACGCAGCACCTCTAACTCGCGTTCGCTAAGCGGCTCGAGGAGCGACTCACCTTCGGGCGTCGCCAACACCAGGAGAGCCGGGGGCCTGGCCTTGTCCGGGACCGGTTGCGCAGTGCCCACCGAGTCCTCCTCGACGCCGAGCAAGGTCATCAGGCGCCGGGCATAGCCGGCGACAATCCCGCGCGCGGCAGCTTCTGCCAGCAGGCCCGCGAACTCGGGACCTTGGTCGTAGATGCGAACGTAGCCCTCCGGCTCGCCGGCCACCAGCGCGCGGTGGACGGCCTCGAGTGCGCGCCGGTTTTCGCCGAGGGCGTTGTACGCCAGCGCCTGCACGATGCTCAGCTCGATGACCCGCTGCCCCAGGCCGCGTTCCTGCGCCAACGCCAGTTGTCGTTCGACATAGGCCAGCGCCAGGTGCGGCCGGCCCAGGATGGTCTGCGCACGTGCCCAGGCCAGGTGCGCCCCGTGCTGCGCCTGCCCCCAGGGCTGCAAGCCCGGCGCTTCCTCACGGAGCAGTGGCAGGGGTTCTGCTTCGCGCGCCCAGGTCGCCTGTGCGAGATTTGCGAGCGCGGCGGCAGGGTTGCGCATCTGCATCTGTCCGCGCAAGGCCTGAATGTACACGGCCCCATCGGGCCACGCTGCTTCCAGTTGCTTCACCGCGGCGAGCGCGCCCGCCATGTCTCCCTGGACCTCGCGCAGGCGGGCCAGGTGGCCATACCCTGGCAAGTCAAACCCGCGCGTCCATTGCACCAGATCCAGGCCACGCAGGATCAGCGTCTCCGCTTCCGCCAGCCGGTCGCGTTCGAGTGCGATCCCACCCAGGCCGATATCCAAAGCCCCGACGATCGGCAAGATCCGGCCATCCGGGCCGGCAAAAGCCGCATAAGTGGCGCGGGCTTCCCGGTAGAGCCGCTCGGCGCGGCCGAGCTGCCCCATCTGCTGCGCTAGGCGGGCGCGCCGGGTAGCGGCGCCAACCGCCCCAAAGTAGTTCCGCCCGGCCAGCCCCAGCCGCTCCGCCTCGGCCAGCGCTGTGTCAGCGCCGCCTGGGTCACACAACGCGAGGCGGGCATAACCGATGTTCAGGGCAGCGACGCAGTGCAGCGCGATATCATCCGGCGGCAGTAGACGCCGCGCTTCTTCCGAGAGGGCAATGGTGGGTCGCGGGTCGCCGCCATTGATCCCGACAATGCGCGACTGGTAGGCCCGCACGGACACGATGTGGCCGGCGAGCCAGTCCCGTTGGGCCGCATGTTCGGGCGCCAGGGCGAGCTGCTCCGCCTGACGCAGCCGTTCTTCGCAGAGACCGCGCTGGTCAGCCTGCTGCGTGAAGGCCAGCGCCCAGGCATGGTAGACGCAGAGCGCCGGCCGGCGGACGATCTCGGCCTCGGGGAGGCTGCCGAGCCAGTTCAAGACAGTCTGCGTCTCGCTCTTGTAGATCATGGCCAGGGCCAACCGCTCGATCGTCTCGGCGGCAAACGAGGAGTCTCCGGTCGCCAGCGCATGTTTCACGGCCTCGTGGCTCAGGCCTTGGCCGGCGAACCAGGCACTCGCCTTGTGATGCAGGCCAGGCACCTGGGCCGGATGGGTCCGTCGCAGCCGGCTGCGCAGGAAGTCCGCAAACAGGTGATGGTAACGGTACCAGCACCGGTCGTCATCGAGCGCGATCGTGAAAAGGTTGCCCTGCTCCAGTTGCTCCAGGATTGCCTGGCTGTCTGCGCCGGCCTCCGGCACGCCAGGGGGCGCATCCGCCAGGAGTGCGTCGCACAAGCCAGCGCACATGCGGTCGAGGATCGCAGTGCGCAGCAGGGTGTTCTGGATGAACTCGGGTTGAAGCTGCACGACCTCGGTCATCAAATAATCCACGATGTAGCGGTTGCTGCCGGCGAAGGCCTTGACAAAGGCGCCGGGGTCGGTGCGGCCCTGGAGCGAAAGCCCGGCCATCTGCAGCCCCGCGACCCAGCCCTCCGTGCGCGTCTCCAGCAGCCTGAGGTCATCAGGCGCGAGGCTGAGCTGCATGATCTGGCGGAGGAAGGTGTCGGCTTCCTGACCAGTGAACCGCAGATCCGCGATGCGAATCTCGGTGATCATCCCGCGCGCCCGCAGGCGCGGCAGCGGTATGGGCGGGTCGGAGCGCGTGGCAAGCACAAGATGGGTGTTGGCCGGCAGATGGTCAACTGCATAGGCCAGGGCTTGATGGATGGGCGGGCTGTCAATGACGTGGTAATCGTCGAGCACGAACACGAAGCTGTACGGCGATGCATTCAACTCATTGAGCAGCAGCGCCAGCACTTGTTGGGTTGCGGGGGCTTGCGCCGAACGGAGCGCCGCGGCCGCCGCGGCGCCCAGTCCGGGCGCCGCGACATCCACGGCCGCGAGCAAGTATTGGAGGAAGCGGAGAACGTCGTTGTCGTCCTCGTCGAGCGCAAGCCAGGCGATGCAGTAATCGCCGATCAACGCGTGGATGGAGGAACTGAGCAGGGTGGTCTTGCCGAAACCGGCCGGCGCCGAGACCAGGGTCAGGGGCCGGGCCAGACCGGCGACCAGTTTGGCCTGCAGATCGGGCCGCGCCACCAAATCTTGCCGCGGCGGCGGCACGTGAGTTTTGGTCACCAACAACGGCGGCGAGGCGCCCAAGTTCGACGGATGATCTCCGGCCATTCTTGCCCTCGGGTTTCAGTGGATCACAAAGCAAGCAGCGCGAGGTGCGTCTCTTGTGCCGGCATTATATCATCAAGCCCCCATTGTACCTACAAAAATAGCCCCAACCGCCCCGCAGTCCATGCCGGCTAACACGCCAGGCGATCCTACCCAGAGTGATCGCCTGGACGGAATCCTGCGCGCATTGTGCGCTTTTGGACAAGCATCCTCCCGCCACAACCTCTATACTTCCCCCTGGTTGTGGAATCGATCTCAACGCCATGATCAGGGGCTACATTGAGCCTATCCACTTGACCAGTCCAAGACTCTCCCTCAGACGGGTGAGTCTTGGTATTGCATGGTCTACACTACAAGTATCAAGTTCTGGCTTAGGAGACTCCGTGCAAACAACAACCTCCCGCCCAAGATTGGGCCGCCGCAACTTCCTGAAAGTGTTGGCCGCGGCCGGCGCAACGGCCGCCGCCCGGTGGAACAGGTACTCATCTAGCGGAGAACACCCAATGTCTACTCACAACGCACTCAAATGGCTCATCCCGCCGATCTTCCTCCTGGCGTTGGTCGCGGCCGTGGCCGGGCTGTGGCCTGGGGACGGCGCGCCCTACCCGCTGACCAACTTCCGCGGGGAGCAGGTGACGATCAACGCCCGTGGCCTCTACCACTGGGACACCGTCAGCTCAGCCGCGCAGATGCAGGCCAACGACCTGGTGACGCTCATCCTGGGCCTGTCGCTGCTGGCGGTCTCGTTCTGGCTGGCCTCGCGCGGCTCGCTGCGCGGGCGGCTGCTGTTGACGGGGACGCTGGGCTTCATCCTCTACACCTACATCAGCATGTGTTTCGGCGCCGCCTACAACCAACTGTTCCTGGTCTACGTGGCGCTCTTCAGCCTCAGCCTCTACGCCTTCATCCTGAGCATGATGTCTTTCGACCTGGCGACCCTGCCGGCGCACTTCTCCGAGAAGCTGCCGCGGCGGGGCATTGCCGGCATGTTGATCTTCACCGCGGTGTTTCTCGCGCTGGCCTGGCTGGGGCGGATCGCGGCCACCTTCAGCCCAGGCGCCATCCCCGCGCTGGAGAACGGCGCCAGCATGTTCATCCAGGCCATGGATCTGGCCCTGATCTTGCCGCTGTGCGTCCTCGCCGCCGTCCTGCTGGTGCGCCGCAGTCCGTGGGGCTACCTGCTGGCCTCGGTGGCCGTGTTGAAGTTCGTCACCATGGGGCTGGCGGTCAGCCTGATGGGGCTGAACCAGGCGCGGGTCGGCGCGCCGGTGAGCGCAGTGGAGCTGGTGGTCTTCCCGATCATCACGCTGCTGAACCTGGCGCTGGCGGTGCTGTTGTTGAGGAGCGTCATAGTGAGATCGGTCGGGTAGCAATGTCAGATAGGCAAAGGGATTATCCGACGGCCGTCTGCCGCCAACTCCAGGCCAGCCCGCCGAGCAGGGCAATGACCAGCACGCCGCGCAGCCAGAGGGGCGGGAACACCAGGGTGAGCGCCAGCAGAACCAGCATGGCGGCCACGCCCACGGCCAGGGGTTTCTTCGTATTGCGGCGGATGACGAACAACACCACACCGATCACGCCGATCGCGAAGGCGGCCAGCCACACCACGATCTCATAGACAGTCGTGAGAGGTGATCCCATTTGCCCCTCGGCGCGCTCCTTGAGCGTGCTCAGCATCTTTTGCACCATGACCGCATCGGGGATTTCGAGCGCCGTCGTGGCGGCGGCCGGCATGCCGATCGGGTCGAAGCTCTCGCGCACCACCAGCCGGGTGTGCGTGCTGTCGAGCGGGAACAGCCCAAACGTGAAACTCCAGATCGGTTTGCCCGCGTCGTCCCTGGCCTGCCAGCCAAACCATTGGTAAGGCTCCATGACGCTGACGGCGCTGACGCAGAAGGTGGCCGACATGCAGATCTTCTCGCCGAGTTGGGGGTTCTGATACTCGGGCACGATGCCAGGCGCGGTGTGGATGTCGAACCCCAACAGGTTCTCCAGCCAGTCATAGCTGTACCAGCCGCCGCGCCCCTGCCCGAACTGGACCAGCCAGGGCCAGATCTGTTCGGGAGTGGCCCCGATGATGATGGCACGGGTCCAGCGCGTGCCGCTCAGGTCGCCTGGCATGGCCCGCCCCTGGTCTTCAGCCGTGGCGCCCCAGTTCAGGTAGAAGGGGCGCAGGGCCAGGACGCCCAGCACCACGACCAACAGCACAATGCCCAGTCCTTGCAGAATACGAATGGTCTTGGTTTTCATCGTTGCTCCTAATGTGATGTGATAGCTTTCGTTCTAAAGCACAGCCATTGCAATCAGAATGGCGACATTGATGACAAGCCCAAGCAGGCCCTTTTGCACGATCAGGTCTGTACTGCCGTCCCAGAAAAGAACCAGCGTCACGGATGACAGAACCGTCGAGCCGATGAGCACCGGCCGCCACCACTCGCCGCGCGCCATCACGCCGATGCCGCTTACCACCATTCCGATGGTGGCAAGGACATAGAGCAGTCCTGCTAACGAGCGCGTGGGTGAATCTCCGAGGACATTTGTCAAGAGCCACGATCTGCCGGTCCAGCCCATCTCGGGTTGAAATGCGACCAGTTTCTGAC
>CAZYHE010000285.1:5532-6392 GCA_964647225.1 uncultured Anaerolineales bacterium | reverse complement strand
GGCGCGGCGATCCACGGCCTCTCGATGGAAGGCCGCATGACCGTCTGCAACATGAGCATCGAGGGCGGCGCGCGCGCGGGCCTGGTGGCGCCCGATGACACGACCTTCGACTATCTGCATGGCCGACCCTTCGCGCCGCAGGGCGCGGCCTGGGATGCGGCCGTGGCGCGCTGGCGGATGCTGCCCAGCGACGACGGCGCGGCCTACGACAAGACGATCAGTCTGGACGCTTCGGCCCTGGAACCGATGATCACCTACGGCACCAACCCCGGCATGGGCGCGCCGATCACCGGCCGCGTGCCCGATCCCGCGAGCGTGACGGACGCGGCGCAGCGGCGGGCGCTCGACAAGGCGCTGGCCTACATGGCGCTTCAGCCGGGCGAGCCGCTCCTGGGTCATCCGATTGACGTGGTTTTCATCGGGAGTTGCACCAACGGCCGGCTGTCGGACTTGCGCGACGCGGCCCAGGTGTTGAAGGGTCGGAAGGTCAGCCCGACCGTGCGCACGTTAGTGGTGCCTGGCTCCCAGAGGGTTAAGGTTGAGGCTGAGGCTGAGGGGCTGCATCACATCTTCCTGGAAGCCGGCTGCGAGTGGCGCGAGCCGGGGTGCAGCATGTGCATCGCCATGAACGGCGACCAGCTCATGCCCGGCCAGTACGCGGTCAGCACCAGCAACCGCAACTTCGAGGGGCGCCAGGGCCAGGGCGGCCGCACCTTCCTCGCCAGCCCGCTGACCGCCGCTGCCAGCGCCGTGGCGGGCGCGGTGGCGGATGCGCGGATGATGATCGCATAGTGCGTAGTGCGTATTGGTAGGCGGGTAGATTGGTAAGTTGGTAGATTGGTAGGTTGGGAGACCGGTCT
>CAZYHE010000285.1:0-5522 GCA_964647225.1 uncultured Anaerolineales bacterium | reverse complement strand
GGTCTCCCAACCACCAATCTACCAATCTACCAATTTACCAAACGCAATACAGAGGAAACAAACATGGAACCATTCTCTACACTCACCAGCCGCGTCGTCGTGCTGCCCAACGAAAACATTGACACCGACCAGATCATCCCGGCGCGCTTTCTGAAGGCGACCGACAAGGTCGGGATGGGCGATAATCTGTTCGCCGACTGGCGCTATGATCGGGACGGCAGCCCGAAACCGGACTTCGTCCTGAACCGACCCGAAAGCCAGGGCTGCCAGGTGTTGCTGGCGGGCGACAACTTCGGCTGCGGCAGCTCCCGCGAGCACGCGCCGTGGGCGCTGATGGGTTATGGCTTCCAGGCCGTCATCAGCACCTCGTTCGCCGATATCTTCCGCAACAACTCGCTGAAAAACAGCTTCTTACCGATCATCGTGGACGCGGCCGCTCATCGCCGGCTGCTCGACCAACTGGCGACTGATCCCGCCGGGCAAGTCACGGTGGATCTATCGAGCCAGACCCTCCGCCTGCCCGACGGCAGCGCCGTGGTCTTCCCGATTGATGGGTTCAGCAAGGATTGCCTGTTGGAAGGCGTGGATCAATTGGGCTATCTCCTTAAGCGCGACGCGCGCATCCAGGCTTACGAAGCGGCGCATCCCGCGCCGGTGTTGACAGCCTGACATCACAGAATACATAATTGATCGGGTACTATGCAACTTTTGATCTGTTCTCGGAGGTTTTTCTGGGCGACGACGGCCGCAGCACGCGGCCCTGTCGCCCAGGGCATCGGGCGCCTGGTGTGACAAGAAGGGGCCGGCGATCTTGCGATATCTTCGTGGGAGTTTGCGCCGATCCCAGCGATAACCAATCTACCAATTTACCAGTCTACCAATCTACCAGTCCCAGGAGCGCCCCATGACCCATATCACCATCTACGATACCACCCTCCGCGACGGCAGCCAGGCGGAGGGGATCTCCTACTCGTTGGAAGGCAAACTGCGCGTCGCGCAGAAACTCGACGAGATCGGCATCCCGTACATCGAGGGCGGCTGGCCCGGCTCGAACGTCAAAGACGCCGAGTTCTTTCAGCGCGCCCGTTCGCTCTCGCTAAAGCAGGCGCGTATCGCCGCGTTCGGCTCCACCCGCAAGCCCGGGGTGACCTGCGAAGCGGACCCCCAAATCCGCATGTTGCTCGACGCCGAAACCCCGGTCGTTACAATCTTCGGCAAGACGTGGGATCTCCACGTCCAGCGCGTGATGGAGACGACCCTGGATGAAAATCTGACGATGATCCGGGAGAGCGTGGCCTTCTTCCGCAGCCACGGCCGCCAGATCTTCTACGACGCCGAGCACTTCTTCGACGGCTACAAGGCCAACCCGGCCTACGCGCTGGCAACCCTGCGCGCGGCGCACGTGGCCGGCGCCCATGCGATCATCCTGTGCGACACCAACGGCGGCACGTTGCCGTGGGAGGTCGAGGCGGCGGTGCGGGCCGTCCGGGCCGATCTCGAAGCCTTTGGCGCGACCGCGCAACTGCCCTGGCCGGTTACCCTGGGCATTCACACCCATGAAGATTCGGGCGTGGCGGTGGCGAATGCGTTGGCCGCGGTGCGCGCCGGCTGCACCCAGGTGCAGGGCACGATCAACGGCTATGGCGAACGGGTGGGCAACTGTAACCTGTGCGCCGTGCTCCCCGATCTTGAGATCAAAATGGGGTACCACTGTCTGCCGGCGGGTGGGCTGGCGGGCCTGACCGAGCTGGCAAACTTCATCAGCGAGACCGCCAACCGGGCGCCCGATCCGCGGCAGCCGTTTGTCGGTGTCAGCGCGTTTGCCCACAAAGGCGGCGTCCATGTCGCGGCCATCATGAAGGTCGAGGAGAGTTACCAGCATATTGACCCGACACGCGTGGGCAATCAGAAGCGCGTGTTGGTCAGCGAGCTTTCCGGCCGCTCCAACCTGGTCTACAAACTCCAGGAATTCGGCGTGGACGCCAGCAAAGAAGAGGTGCGCCAGGTGCTGGCCCAGGTCAAAGAGCTGGAGAGCCAGGGCTTCTACTTTGAGGGCGCCGAAGCATCGGTTGCGTTGATGTTGCATCGGCTGCACCCCGGCTATCGCCGCCCCTTCGAGATGATTGACTTCATGGCCGTCGTGGAGCACCGCCAGGGCCGCGGCATCTTCGCCGAAGCGACCGTCAAAGTGCGGGTCAACGACACGATCGCCCACACCGTGGCGGAGGGCAACGGCCCGGTCAACGCGCTCGATCAGGCATTGCGTAAGGCGCTGCTGCCCCACTATCCGCACCTGGCCGACGTGTACCTGGCCGACTACAAAGTGCGCATCTTGGATGGCAATTCGGCCACCGGCGCCATCACGCGCGTGATCATAGACACCCACAACGGCCATCGCGCGTGGAGCACCGTCGGCTGTTCATCCAACATCATCGAGTCCTCCTGGCAGGCGCTGGCCGATAGCATGGAGTATGCGCTGGTGACCGCCTGAAAGGCTACTGCAATCGTCCCAGATAGCGATCCCATCACACCTTTATGGTATAATCGCCGCGCGGAGGTGAACCATGACTGTGGCAACGATACCTCGACCCATTGCGGTTCCGTCCAAACCCCGCGCCCGGCGCATCACCGGTGAAGAGCTGCTGGCGATGGGTGACATCGGGCCGTGTGAATTGATCGAAGGGCGGATTGTGCGACGGTCTTTCGCACAGGTCAGGCATGGTTGTATCGAAGCGGCTCTCGGCGGATATCTTGGCGAGTTCGTGGCTGATCGCAAGCTCGGTCGGGTGGGGGGCGGCGGCGTTGGGATTTACACCCGCTTCGATCCCGATACGGTACGCGCCGCCGATATCGTTTTCATGTCCCACGAACGACAGGCTGGTCGCCCAAGGCCGGGTTTCCTGGTCACAGCCCCAGACATGGTGGTTGAGATCATGTCGCCGAACGATCGCTGGCAAGTAGTACGTCGAAAGATCGAGGAATACTTCGCCATCGGTGTGCAGCGGGTCTGGATCGTAGAACCGGATAATCGCGATGTATTGATTTATAGCTCGAGCACGGAGATGCGCAAATTCGGAGAAGGCGACATCCTCACCGGCGAAGGCGTGCTGGAAGGTTTCTCCATGCCGGTCGCTGAACTGTTCGAAGAATAGAATTCCAAAGGAAGGACCATGCAAGCAAAAATCGTTCTTCTGCCGGGCGACGGTATTGGCCCGGAAGTGGTCGCTGAAGGCGCCAAAGTGTTGAAGGCGGTGGCCGCGCAGTTCGGCCACACGTTCGAGTTCTCGGAGCAGCTCGTCGGTGGCAGCGCCATTGATCAGACGGGCACGGCGCTGCCCGACGCCACCCTGGCGGCCTGCCAGAACGCCGACGCGGTGCTGCTGGGCGCGGTCGGCGGGCCGAAGTGGAGCGACCCGCGCGCGGCCGTCCGCCCCGAACAGGGGTTGCTGGGGCTGCGCAGCGGCCTGGGCCTCTTCGCCAACATCCGCCCGGTGAAGGTCTACCCCGCGCTGGTCAGCGCCTCCACCCTCAAGCCCGAAGTGGTGAGCGGCGTGGATCTCATCATCGTGCGCGAGTTGACTGGCGGCCTCTACTTCGGCAAGCCGCAAGGCCGGGTGGACACCCCTGAAGGCCGCGCGGCGGTGGACACGATGTATTACACCGCCGCGGAGATCGAGCGGCTGATGCGCGTCTCATTCGAGTTGGCGCGCGGTCGGCGCAAGAAGCTGGCCTCGGCCGACAAGGCGAACGTGCTGGCGACCTCGCGGCTCTGGCGCGAAGTGGCCCACGAGGTCGCGCGCGACTATCCCGATGTCGCCTACGAGGACGTGCTGGCCGACGCGTGCGCCATGTTCCTGGTGCGCCGGCCCGCCGACTATGACGTGATCGCCACCGAAAACACCTTCGGCGACATCCTGTCGGACGAGGCCGCGATGCTGGCCGGCAGCATGGGCATGTTGCCCTCGGCATCGTTGGGCGCGGGTAAGTTCGGTCTCTACGAACCGATTCACGGCAGCGCGCCCGATATCGCGGGGCGGGGGATCGCCAACCCGCTGGCGACGATCCTGAGCTGCGCCATGATGCTGCGCTGGTCGTTCGGGCTGGAGCGCGAGGCGAACGCGGTGGAAGCCGCCGTCGCGGCCGTTCTGGACGCGGGCTACCGCTGTCGCGACATCGCGACGCCAGATGGCAAGGTCGTCGGCACAGCCGAAATGGGCGATTGCGTGGTGGCGCGTATCGCTACCGGATCGTAACACAATCCACCGGATTGTCGGGACGCAATCCTCTGGATTGCGATACGAGCTATGAAACCAACATCCTGAGCGAAGTGGCTCGATGAGAGCCGCCATCGCTCAGGATGTGCTATTTTTAGCCTGGTTTGATCTTGCCTGGATACGATCGTATCGGGCACATCTTCTGGAGGAAGATTCGATGAGTACAACCCCAACCAACGGACAAGAAGAAAAAGTCGCAGTACGCGGGCTGGAAGGCATCGTCGCGGCGGATACCAGCGTTTCCTATGTGGATGGCATTCATGGCCGGCTCCTCTACCAGGGATACGATATCCATGACCTGGCCGAGCAGACCACCTTTGCGGAAGTCGTCTTCCTGCTGTGGCGCCGCCGGCTCCCGACGCGCGCCGAGTGCGATGCATTCAGCGCCGAGCTGGTCGCCGAAATGCGCCTGCCGAGCCAGGTGCTCGACATGTTGAAGCTGACCCCGCCGAACAGCCACCCGATGGCCGTCCTGCGCACCGCCGTCAGCATGTTAGCCAACTTCGACCCGGATGTGGAAAACCTCTCGCCCGAAGCCAACTGGCGCAAGGCCCGGCGGCTGGTGGCGCAGGTGCCGACGATCATCGCGGACCTGCATCGCATCCGCTCTGGCCAGCCGGTCTTGTCGCCCGATCCGAAGTTCGGCCTTTCGGCGAACTTCCTCTACATGCTGCGCGGTATCCCGCCCACCGATCTGGAGAGCGAGGCCATGCGCGAGCTGATGGTGCTGCACGCCGACCACGAGTTGAACGCCAGCACCTTTGCCGCGCGCGTCATTGCCAGCACGCTGAGCGACATGCACTCGGCGCTGGCCGGCGCGCTGGGCGCGCTGAAAGGCTCGCTGCACGGCGGCGCCAACCAGCGCGTGATGGAGATGGTGTTGGATATCGGGGATGTAGGGACGGTCCAGTCCTACATCGCCGGCATGTTGGAGAACAAGAAGCGGATCATGGGCTTCGGCCACCGCGTCTACCGCACGGAAGATCCCCGCTCGCCGCACCTGAAGAAATACTCCGAGCTGCTGTGCAAATCCACCGGCCAGGAACACCTGTACGAAATCTCCCGGCGTATCGAACAGGCCGTCATGGACGCCAAGGGCATCTATCCCAACGTGGACTTCTATTCGGCCACGGTGCAACACGCGCTGAAGATCCCGCCGGAGTACTTCACGACCATCTTCGCCGCCTCGCGCACCGCCGGCTGGATCGCCCACATCATGGAGCAATACGCCGACAACCGGCTCATCCG
>CAZYHE010000284.1:0-6403 GCA_964647225.1 uncultured Anaerolineales bacterium | reverse complement strand
TTACCCCTACCGGTGTCCGCATGGTACGCATTTTGGGGCGTCCGTGAGGACATCGGTTCTTTTAAACGCCGGACATACCTCTACCTCTCTCCACACGGATGCGCTGTCTTTCGGGAAGAAAAAAGGGTCTGGGACGTTAGGCGCAGCCCAACTGTCAGCACTGGCTGAGACGTTATCAGACCTGCACTTTACCTGGTGTCCGCTACGGACTCCGATCCGTGCCAAACGGCGGTGGAGAGGTTTGTTTTCGGGGAAACGGATGAGGTTTGGAAAAGAATGCCGGAAGAATATGTGTTCTCCCTTCGGGAAGGCAGAAAGTCCCAGCGCATTGGCGACAAGGCCAACAATCTGCGATTCCTTGCTCAAAAAGGCTTCTCGATTCCTCTAACCTACGTCTGTACCTGGGATGCTTATGTGCGCTATGTTCAGGGTGACACGCAGGTTATCGAGGATCTCAGAGCCAAGCTGGTGGCCAAGCTTGATAGCAAGAAGAGATACGCCGTCCGGTCCTCTGCCAACCTTGAAGATGGGCTAGACCTATCCTTTGCTGGCCAGTTCAAGAGCGTTCTCGATGTTCAGGGGATAGAAGAGATCCTGAAGGCCGTGCGGTTCGTCTGGGATACAACCCAGTCACCAGCGATACAGACCTACCTTGGGCACAAAGGCTCTGGGCGCCAGGACCTCAAGATGGCAGTCATCATTCAGGAGATGGTCTGCCCGAAGGTATCCGGTGTTGCGTTCAGCAAGAACCCGATCACCGGCCTGGATGAAGTCCTCGTGGAGGCGATCAGGGGCAGCGGCGAGGCCTTGGTCCAAGACGGCGTCACACCGCTGAGATGGATCAATAAGTGGGGGACCTGGACGGAGGCGCCTGACGACTTAATCGATGGGCAGGGCATTGAACTCGAGCTCATCGATGATGTGGTCCGCCAGACCAAAGCGATCGCCAGAGCTTACGGCCGCCCCGTTGACCTCGAGTGGGTATACGACGGCCGCGAGGTCAAATGGGTCCAGATAAGAGAGATCACAACCCTTGATATTCCCGTGTACTCCAACCGACTCTCGAAGGAAGTCTTTCCCGGGATCATCAAACCGCTCATCTGGTCGGTGAACGTGCCGCTGGTCAACGGAGCGTGGATGGCCATGTTCACTGAGCTGATCGGCCCCAACGACATCCAACCGGAGACCTTGGCTGGCCGCTTTTACTCCCGCGTCTACTTTAACATGGCAGCACTTGGCCAGATATTCGAGCTGTTGGGCCTGCCCAGGGAAACCCTGGAGCTCCTGATGGGTATCGAAGTTGAGGGGCCTGAACGCCCGTCGTTCAAGCCCTCCCGCAAGAGCTACATGCTGTTGCCCCGTATGCTGCGTTTTGGCCTGGACAAGGCGCGATTCTCCCGAAAAATTGAGGCCTTCTTGCCGGCCATGGAGAGTGAGTTCCAGGCCTTTGAGCTGCTCAGGCAGGGTGAGGAACGGGGTGAGGATCAGCTTCTGGAAAAAATCGCCCATCTCTACCCACTGGTGCAAGAAACCGCCTACTACAACACAGTGATCGCGCTGCTCATGCGGGTCTACAACAGGATCCTAAAGAGCCAGCTGGGCCGCATGGGCGTCGATTTCGAGAGTCTCGACCTGACCGGCGGCGTTCAGCAACTGGAACGTTTCGAACCCCACGTGCATCTGGCCCGCCTCTCCCAAGACTATCGCGCCCTTGACGAGAATCTGCAAGAACGCCTCCGCAAGGTTCGCTTCGAGCAGCTCACCACGGTGCCAGGGACCGAGACGTTGCAGAGAGGGATCGCGCAGTTCCTCAAACAGTTCGGTCACCTGAGCGACAGCAGCAGCGATTTCTCCCAGAAGCCCTGGCGAGAGAATCCCGACTTGATTTTGCAGATGATCATAGACTATGTGCCCCCTGCACGTGGCGCCTCGGATGGCGTTCAGTTGGCAGATTTGCCGATTCCAGCCTTGCAGCGACCGTTTTTTATGTTGATATACAATCGGGCGCGGCAGTTCCGATGGTACCGAGAGGCGATCAGCTCGCTGTATACCTATGGGTACGGCCTGTTTCGCGACCTGTTTCTGGCATTGGGCCATCACTTTGTATGCTGTGACTTGCTTGTGCAGGCAGAGGACATCTTTTACCTGCACATGGACGAGGTTCGGGAGATTGTCAAGAGGGAACAGCCGGCGCAGGATTGCAGGGAATTGGTGAGGGAGCGAAAGGATGAAATCAACCGAGTGCGGGACATCATCCCACCGGAGACCATCTTCGGACGCCAGGCGCCCTCGCTCGATCCTGGCCAAGGTCGGGGATTGAAAGGGACTCCCACATCGCGGGGCGTCTACACCGGGCCAGTCAGGGTTCTCAAGGGTATTCAGGACATGAGCAGAGTTCAAGGGGGAGACGTGTTGGTTATCCCCTATTCGGACGTGGGCTGGACACCACTGTTTGCCAAGGCCGGAGCGGTGGTTGCAGAGTCGGGCGGCCTCCTCTCACACAGTTCCATCATCGCCCGGGAATATGGGATCCCCGCAGTAGTGTCGGTGCCCGGGGCCTGCCAGCTTGCCGATGGCACGCCGGTCACAGTTGATGGATACAGTGGACGGATCATCGTTCACGAAATGGAGAAAGAATGAGCAACTATCTCGCTTGGCTTGCTATTGTTGGCCTTTCCCTTGCGTTGGGAGTATTGACTGTCCAGTATCTGACGATTCACCCGACCAGAATGAGCTGGTATCTTCTGGCGCTGTGCACCGTGTTCTTTGCCCTCGCCGTTGTCCTGGCAGTGCGGTTCAGGGGAACGGAACTGCTGGCGGCAATTCCTCTGGCGCTGGTGCTATTCGGGATCGGTTACGTGGTCAAGACACGGTCCTTCCTGGCCAGAGAAGATGCGAGACCCATTCCCCAACTCACACGAACCGCGGGCGACCCAGGCCTCGGGCATACGGCGGTCGTCTATTTCACCCATGGCGAACCAGAAACTTATGACCCCATCGGTTGGATCAATCAGTTCAACGAGTTTGACGAGCAGGGCATCGCCTTCGTGCCGCTGGCGGCGCGACCGCTGTTTGTCAACCAACTCAGGACAAAGTACCTCGCGATAGGGCGGAGCGACCACCGCAGGATGCACATCCAAATGGTGACTCGCTTGAAGGAAGCCTTCCGGTTAGAGGGGAACATGACAACCAAGTTCTACTACAGCTTTCTGGACGACAATCCCCGGCCGGACGCCGCGGTCATCCAGGCCCTCAATGAGGGGGCGAGCAGGATCGTGGTCAGCGAAGTGTTCCTAACCATCTCCAACCACACTGCAGAGGGCAAAGATCTGATCGAGGCCCTGAATGTGGAGGAGCGGTTTGGGGTACCGCTGGTCTTCACCGGCCCTATGTACGATTCCAAGACCCTACAGAGCATGTTCGTCCAAAGAGCCAACGCCCATATCGGCGACACAGCCAATTCCGAGGTGGGGATCTTGCTGGTAGGCCATGGACAGCCGGACGAGTGGGACGTGGAGTGGGCCACTGAAACCGAGCAGGAGGTGGGCTTCCGAAAAGCCGTGCTCGATCAGTTCGAGAAAGACGGCTATCGCCCCGAGAACTTGGGCCTGGCCTGGATGGAGTTCAAAGAGCCTCGGCCCGCGGGCAGGATTGAGGAGTTCCTGGCCAACGGCGTGAAAAAGGTCCTGTATTTCTCGGCTGCTATCAGTGCAGATGCTATCCACAGCCAGTGGGATGTCCCAGCCTTGGTCAATGAGGCGAAAGTGCCCGAGGGGTTCCCGCTGATCAACCTGGGGGCATGGAATGATGATCCGGTCGTGATCCAAGCCATCAAGGAAAAGATAGACGCCAAGTTGGCGGAGCTTGAGGCGTCGTAACTGACCTAGCGAGACTGGCCATTGGGGAGAAACTGTGAACCTGCTGATCGCACTGCTCGCGATAGTCATCGGATACTTTGTTGGTTCCATTTCCTTCGCTCGCTTGGTGGCCAGGCGGTTTGCGCCGCAGCAGGACATCAGCAAGATCGTTATCGAGGGAACAGACGGCAAGGGAAGATTCGAGTCCGACTCGGTCAGCGCCACATCGGTGCGGCTGCACCTGGGACCCAGGTACGGCTGCCTGGTCGGCATCCTGGACATCCTCAAGGCCGCCATCCCGGCGCTGGTCTTCAAGCTGTGGATGCCAGATGCGTCCTACTACCTCCTGGCCGCCGGTATGGCCGTCGTCGGCCACAATTGGCCCATCTACTATCGCTTCCGGGGTGGTAGAGGCATATCGCCTAGTTTTGGAGGAATGCTGGTCGTTGACTGGCTTGGCGTTGTCGTCACGAATATCCTGGGCTTGGCGGGCGACCTGGTCATCAGGAATACGCTCCTCTCCTCTGGGATCTGGCTGGTGTTGATGGTCCCCTGGATCTGGCTTGGCCCCCACGGCTGGCCTGAGCGGATCTATTCGGCAGCGATGGTGATCATCTACTCAGCATCCATGATCCCTGAATGGCGGCAGCTGCTTCGCCTCAAGCGGCGGGGGGAGCTGGGGAAGCTACAGCTCGCTAATGAAGTCAGGGTGACAAGCCGCTTGGATCGAGGGGTCGCACAGCAGCGCTCGGTAGCTGATCTGCTCTCAGAGCTAATCTCCAGGCTGAGACGCCGAGACCACGATCGGTGAGCGGGTCTAGAACCTTTCTTTCTTCTCCCCTTTCATCTTCTGCACATCGGAGATCATTTCGGCTGCCATAGTGATGTACTGCTTGGCCATTGCTCTTCTGAAACGGTTTCGAGAGAGGAGTAGCTGTACCTGTTTCAGCACCGCCTTTGGCCGCACATAGGTGCCGATCCAGAACCCACTGAAGACCTCTTGCAGCTTTTCAGGAGGTAGTGCAGACCGTATCACTGATTTGCCAAAGCCGTAGTCGTCCCAATTGTAGCTGCTGATCAGGTCTTTTTCCTTCAGTTCAATGAACTTGTCGGTTCCGGGGAAGGGAACGGCCAGCGATCCCACAACAAACGAGCAGTAGTCCGGGTAGAGCTGCCTGGCATACTGCAGGATGGAGTTAAGTGAATCCTCGGTTTCTTCAGGCAAACCGAAAATGAGATACACCGACACCATGATGTCGAGTTCCTTCTCCAACGTCAGCATCATGGAATGGACAGAGCTTTGATCATAGCCCTTCTTGCCAAAGCGCTGTCGCTGCTCGGGGTCAGGCGACTCCAGCCCGAAGACAATCTTGAAAAGCCCATTCCTTTTCATTCGCTTCCATAGATCTCGGAAGCTCAGAAAGACATCCTCCCGCGTCTCGTAATACCAATACAGCTTCTCCCCGCACTTTTCGAGCTCATCCAGGAACCCCTCGAGCTGCTTACGCACAAGAAATGAGGCGTCATCTTGAAAGAAAAAGGTATCGTGGCCAAAGTTCTTCTTGGCCCACACCATCTCCTCCACGATTTTGGCAGGGTCTCTTTGTCTTACACCGCGGTGCATTTTCCAGGTGATGCAAAAGGGGCAATGGTACGGGCAGCCACGCGATGACGATATTGCCAGAAGGCTGTTGCCCACCCAGTGGTATTTGTCTACCGGGAACAAATGCCAGGCCGGGAAAGGGAGGGCATCAATGTCCGCGATAGGCGGACGATCGGGGTTGCGCACCGCCTCTCCCCGGTGATTGCGCCACGTAATTCCCTGCAGATCATCCAGAGACTCGCCGGCGGCAACCCTCTGGCATAGACAGCGCATGGTCTCCTCGCCTTCGCCGCGCACGATCACATCCAACCACGGGCACTCTGCCAACGATTCTCGATCCGCAAACGAAAAATGGGGTCCGCCTGCGACCGTGAGGATATCCTGACTGATCTCCTCCTTTACACGCGCAAAGATCGTCTTGGAGCGTCGGCTGACCGGCGTCTGCCCGCCGGCCCCAATCACGGAAGGAGAAAATGCTCGGATGCGCTCAATGACAGCGTCAAAATCCAGGTTTTCGGCCGCAGCATCAACGACCTGGACTTCAAATCCGTCACGCTCCAGAACTGCCGCAATGTAGGCCAACCCCAGGTTCGGGGATAGCTGCATCTTTAGATGATACATGGGGGGCTGAATGAGCATAACTTTCATACGTGTCCCTAGCTTTCTCGCGGACTCACAGCGGGATCCAGATGTCTCGAATTATATCGGCTTGTCTGCTATTCTTCAAGTTGATAGTCTCCCTGGGTATGTTTCACGTTTGGGGTGAGATTCGGGCCTGTCGCCAGAGGGCATTGAAGTCGAGCACGGGCGTCACCGCGGCCGCGTTACCCATGTGGCCAAGCACATCCCCGCGCCACTGGTCGGGGTTGAAGATGAGGATGTGGGGGAGTTTTCTGTCCTTGTTGATTGCCGCCATGCGGTCACTCCTCTATGATCACTGAAT
>CAZYHE010000283.1:0-6404 GCA_964647225.1 uncultured Anaerolineales bacterium | reverse complement strand
GGGTTGAAGCCGGTCAGCGGGTTGTGGGGGCTGGCGTTTGCGCTCTCCGGGATGCGCGAGACGGTGGCGTATCTCCAGGCCGAGGCCGAAGCAAACTGGATCCGCGCCCACCAGCCAGAGATCTGGGACAAGACCCACAAATATCTCTTCCTCTCCGGCTACCTGACCTACAAATTGACCGATCGTTTCGTGGACTCGACCGGGTGCCAGGTCGGCTATGTGCCTTTCGACTATAAGCGGCTGCGGTGGGCCGGCCCGACCGACTGGAAATGGCAGGCTGTGCCGATAGATCCGGCCTTGCTGCCGGAATTGGCGCCGCCCGCCCAGCCATTGGGCGAAGTGACCACGACGGCGGCTGCGGCGACGGGCATCCCCGCCGGCCTGCCCCTCATCGCGGCCGCCGCTGACAAGGCGTGCGAGGTGATCGGCGCGGGCAGCCTGGCCCCCCACATCGGCTGCATCAGCTACGGCACGACCGCGACGATCAACACCACGCATCGCCGCTATGTCGAGGTGATCCCGATGATCCCGCCCTACCCGGCCGCGGTGCCTGGCGCATACAGCCTGGAGGCGCAGGTCTACCGCGGCTATTGGATGGTGAACTGGTTCAAGCAAGAGTTCGGCCATCTGGAGCAGGGGCTGGCCGCGGCGGGTGGGAATGCCCCAGAGATGCTGTTCGATGCGCTCGTCGAATCGGTCCCGCCCGGCGCGATGGGGCTGATCCTCCAGCCCTATTGGTCGCCGGGGCTGAAGGAGCCGGGGCCGGAGGCCAAAGGCGCGGTCATCGGCTTCGGCGACGTACACACGCGCAGCCACCTCTATCGGGCCATCCTGGAGGGGATCAGTTACGCGCTGCGCGAAGGCAAGGAGCGGACCGAGCGTCGCAGCGGCATCCCGATCACCGAGCTGCGGGTGGCGGGCGGCGGCTCGCAAAGCCGCGCGGCCATGCAGATCACCGCCGATGTCTTCGGCCTGCCCGCGGTGCGACCGCACATTTATGAGACTTCGGGGCTGGGCGCGGCGATCGTGGCCGCCGTCGGACTCGGCCTGCATCCCGACTTCGCGGCCGCGGTGGCGGCGATGACGCGCATCGGGCAGACCTTCACGCCAGATCCGGCGGCGCACGCCATCTACGATGGCTTGTACGAGCGCGTCTACAAGCCGCTGTACGCCCGCCTCAAGCCGCTCTACGAGGCGATCCGGGATGTGACGGGGTATCCGGAACGGGTGACGGGGTGACACGGTGGCATGGTGACACGGTGACTGCGGTGACATGGTGACTACGGCTTGGGCCGGTCTCCGACCGAGCCGATTTGCGGATCAATTCGCCTGAATGTTTTTCCTGGAGTCCATTCTATGTCCCCCATTCTTCTCATCCTGGCGATCATCTGGGCTGGATTGCTCTTCGGCGGGCTGGTGTTCGGCAAGGCGCAGCCGGGCCGTCAGGGCCACATGCCCATGTGGACGCGCCTGGCCTCGTCGCTGACGTTGGCCATGGCGGGGTGGGTTTGGGCGGCCGCGGCGGGAAATGGCGCGGCGAGCAGCTTTGCGCGGCTGATCGCGGTCGGGATGACCTTCGGCTTGCTGGGCGACCTGTTCATGGCGAAGCTGCTGCCCGTCTCGCCGCATGTGCTGTGGGGCATCGGCGCATTCGCGCTGGGCCACGTGGCCTACATCGCTGCGATCCTGGGCTTCGGCGACGCCCGCGGGCTGAACGCCGCCGGGCCGCGCTTTGCCGCGTGGCTGGCCTGGCTGATCATCGGCGCGGCGGCCTGGTATTTTGTCGTTTTCCGCGGCCAGCGGCCGACCGTCCTCCACTGGGCCGCGCTGCCCTACTCCTTGCTACTGGCCTCCACGACTGGGTTTGCCACGGGGCTGGCGCTCCAACACCCCGCGTTCGCGCCGCTGGCGATTGGCGCGGCGCTCTTCCTCAGCAGCGATCTGATCCTCGCCGCGCGCCTCTTCGCCGGCCGCAGCTTCCCGCTGATTGATGATGTCATCTGGCTGGCCTACGGGCCGGGGCAGATGTTGATCGTGTATAGCGTCGCCGCGGGGCTGGCGGTCGTCTGAAAGTGGCTATCCACAACCGATTGTGGTATCATTGCAGGAAATCAGTCGTGTGACAGGGAGAAGATACGATGGCTGCCGAAACTTTGACCCTTACCCTTCCCGCGCCGCTTGCCCGCGATCTGGGTTCGGCTACGCAGGAGTTTCTGGCTGACCTCATCGAGCGCGGGTTACGCGAAGTGCGGGTTGAGCGTGCTTTGGAGCGTTATGTCCGGGGTGGCATGTCATTCGGCGCGGCAGCGCAGCAAGCGGGCCTGGCGCAATCGGAGCTATCTCGCTGCGCCTATGCCCGCGGCATTGAGCCGCCATTCGATGCCGAAATGCTGGCCGAAGAATTGGGGTAGACGCCATGCCAACAGTGCTCTGCAACGCTGGCCCGTTGATTGCGCTGGGTAAACTCAACCGGCTCGATCTGTTCGCTGACCTCTATGGACAGGTTCAAACAACGCGAGCTGTCTACGACGAAGTTGTGACCCACGGTTTGGCGCGCGGCATGTCGGATGCGTTCACTGTGCGGCTGTTCTGGCAACGCCAGCGGTGGCCGGTCGTGGCCGTCCCCCAGGCCGTGCTGGACGCCTATCAGCCGGTGATGCTCCTGGATCCGGGCGAGACCGAAGTGCTGGCGCTGGCCCAAACTCTAGCTGATCCACTCGTGCTGCTCGATGATGGAGCCGCGCGCGCCGAAGCCCGTCACTTGAGGTTGCGTGTTCGTGGTACCATCGGCGTTCTGACCCAGGCTTATCGTGGAGGCTTCCTCTCGCTTCCCCAGGTTGAATTGCTGCTCCGTGAGATCGCCGCTCGACCCGACATCTGGATCAGCGCCAGGCTGTGCGAGCAGGCGTTGGCATCGCTCCTCTATCGTCCAGACAAGGACCAGGATCAATAGTACCCATTTGGGTAGTAGACAGGACGCCGCGCGCCGGGTAAACTGTGCGTGTGCTTGCCGAAGATGCCGCCGGCGTTGGACATGAGCGGGCGGCTTCCGTTTGTCAAGCCCGTATTCCAAGGAGCAAAAGGAGACCCCTGACCATGACAAAGAGTGTAGCTGATGTCCTGGAAATGGCGAAAACTGTAAAAATGGTGGACTTGCGGTTCACCGATCTGCCCGGCGTCTGGCAGCACTTCACCATTCCGGCCCATGTTCTGTCTGAAGACACCTTCGAGAGCGGCGTGCCGTTCGACGGCTCATCCATCCGCGGTTTCAAAGAGATCCACGAATCGGACATGATCCTGGTGCTCGACCCCAACACCGCGTTCATTGATCCGATCTTCGAGGTGCCCACCCTGGCGATGGTCGGGGATGTGTATGATCCGATCACCCGCGAACCGTACAGCCGCGATCCGCGTTTCATCGCCCGCCGCGCCGAGACCTATCTGAAGCAAACCGGCATCGGCGACACGATCTACCTGGGGCCGGAACCGGAGTTCTTCATTTTCGGCGGTGTACGATACGGCAGCGCGACGAACGAGGGCTTCTATCATATTGACAGCGACGAAGGCTGGTGGAACAGCGGCCGCGATCGCGGTCGCAACTTCGGCGGGCAGATTCAGCCCAAGCGCGGCTATTTCCCACTGCCGCCCACCGACACCTTGCAGGATGTGCGCAGCAAGATCGTGATGGCGATCGAAAGCGCCGGCATCCCGGTCGAGATCCATCACCACGAGGTTGCAACGGCCGGCCAGACTGAAATCGGCATGCGCTTCGACACCCTGACCCGCATGGCAGACAACGTCATGGTCTACAAGTACATGGCGAAGAACGTGGCGCGGCAGAACGGCCTCACCGCGACCTTCATGCCCAAGCCGCTCTTCGGCGACAACGGCAGCGGTATGCATTGCCACCAAAGCATCTGGAAAAATGGCAAAAACATGTTCTACGATGAAGCCGGCTACGCCCAGCTTTCGGACACGGCCAAGTACTACATCGGCGGTCTGCTGAAGCACGCGCCGGCCCTGTTGGCCCTGGCCGCGCCCGGCACGAACTCCTACCGCCGCCTGGTGCCCGGGTTCGAGGCGCCGGTCAACCTGGCCTATTCGCAGCGCAACCGCTCGGCCATCTGCCGCATCCCGGTCGGCTCACGCAGCCCGAAGGCCAAGCGCGTCGAATTCCGCGCGCCCGATCCGTCGTGTAATCCGTACCTGTGCTTCTCGGCCCTGCTGATGGCCGGGCTGGATGGCATCCAGAACCGCATTGATCCGGGCGATCCGCTCGACAAGGACCTCTACGGCCTGCCGCCGGAGGAAGCTAAGCTCATCAAGCAGGTGCCCGGCTCGCTCGACGCCGTGCTGCAGGCGCTTGAAGCAGATCACGAGTTCCTGTTGAAGGGCGATGTGTTCACATCCGATATGCTGGAGACCTACATCGCGTACAAGCGCGAAACCGAAGTGGATCCGGTGCGCATGCGGCCGCATCCCTACGAGTTCACGCTGTACTACGACGCTTGATTTTCTCCCTCCTTGGACCCGCACAGATGAGGTGGGGGGCCCCTCATCTGTGTGGGGAGGAACACTCCCGACGAGCGCCTGGCAGATGCCAGGCGCTCGTTTCACTTTAACGACACGAGTTTCTTACAAAATGTACCCAAATGGGTACTAGACCCGGCAACGTGAATCTGATACTCTGTGCGCAGGTAATTATCCTACTCAACGGAGGTTTCTTGCTATGGAAGGGATCAACGCCGGCGACACATCCTGGGTCCTCATCTCGACTGCGCTCGTGATGTTGATGACTCCGGCACTGGCATTCTTCTATGGGGGGATGGTGCGCAGGAAGAATGTGCTCTCCACCCTCAATTTGAGCTTCATCTTGATGGCGCTCATCAGCATCCAGTGGGTACTGTTCGGTTTCAGCCTGGCCTTCGGGAAGAGTGTGGGCGGCATCATCGGCGGCCTGAATTTTCTCGGCCTGGGCGGGGTGGGCGCGGAGCCAAACGGCGATTACGCGGCAACCATCCCGTTTCTGCTCTTCGCAGCCTATCAGATGATGTTCGCGGTAATCACGCCGGCGCTCATCACCGGCACGTTCGTGGAGCGCGTGCGCTTCAAGGCATTCCTGATCTTCAGCCTGCTGTGGACCACGCTGGTCTATGACCCGGTCGCACACTGGGTGTGGGGCGTCGGCGGCATCTTGCGCGGACTGGGCGCGCTGGACTTTGCGGGCGGCACGGTGGTACACATCACGGCCGGTTTCTCGGCCCTGGCCTTTGCGATGGTCATCCGTTCGCGGCGCGGGTTCGGCAACGGCAGCATGGAACCGCACAACATCCCCTACTCGGTGCTCGGCGCGGGCCTGCTGTGGGTCGGCTGGTTTGGCTTCAACGGCGGCAGCGCGCTGGCCGCTAACGGCCTGGCTGTCACCGCATTGGTGAACACCAACACCGCGGCCGCCGCGGCCGGCGCGGTCTGGATGTTCCTGAGCTGGCGCGACAATCGGCCCAGTGTCCTGGGCATCATCACCGGCGCGGTGGTGGGTCTCGTCGCAGTGACGCCGGCCGCCGGCTTCGTGACCCCGCTGGCTGCGCTGGTGATCGGCGCAGTGGCGGCCCCGATCAGCTACTACGCGATCAAGCTGCGCCAGAGCCGGCACCTCGACGAGTCACTCGATGTCTGGGCGTGTCACGGCATGGGCGGGCTGTGGGGTGCGCTGGCGACCGGGCTGTTTGCAACCAAGACGATCAACCCTGCCGGGGCCGATGGGCTGTTCTATGGCAACCCAGGCCAATTTCTGGTACAACTCGTGGCGGCCCTGGCGACGGTCATCTTCGCCGTCGTCGTGACGACCGTGATCGCCAGAGTGCTCGACCGGACGATCGGGTTGAGCGTGACGGAAACCGAGGAACAAGTGGGGTTGGACATCGCCGAGCACGGTGAGCGGGCCTACGCATAGGTAGCCGTCTTTGGTAAGTTGGTAAATTTGTAAGTTGGTAAATTGGGCGGGACAGGCCTGTCCACCAATCTACCAATCTACCAATCTACCAATTACCAATCCACCAATCTACCGGAGAATTTCACCATGACTAAAAAGATCGAAGCTATCATCCGGGAAGAAAAACCGAACGACGTGAAAGAGGCCCTGCAGCGCATCGGCATCGTCGGCATGAACGTGACGGAGTGTCGCGGTCATGGCCGGCAGGGCGGCATCGAGTTGGTGGGCCGCAGTGGGGCCTACAAGGTGGACATGCTGCCACGCATACAGATCAATATCGTTCTGAGCGACCACAACGTGGAAAAGGCGATTGACACCATCTGCCAGGCCGCCCAGACCGGTAACGTGGGCGATGGCCTCATCTTCGTCTACCCCGTGGATGACGTCATCCGCATCCGCACGGGAGATCGGG
>CAZYHE010000282.1:0-6407 GCA_964647225.1 uncultured Anaerolineales bacterium | reverse complement strand
AGGAGTTTGACATGACAAACACATTTCACGGCGCCTGGCCGGCGCTCATCACCCCTGCAACAGCCGACGGCGAAGTCAACTACGGTGTCTTGCGCGATCTGACCGAATACCTGATCGGCAAGGGGATCGGCGGGCTGTATGTGTGTGGCAGCACTGGCGAAGGGCTGTTGCTGACTGCCGAGGAGCGCGCAAGGGTCACAGAAGAAGTGTTCGATCAAGTGCAGGGCCGGATCCCGGTCATCGTGCATGTGGGCGCGGTCGCCACCCGCCAGGCCGTCGCGCTGGCCGCCCACGCCCAACAGATCGGCGCGGCAGGTGTCAGCGCCGTGCTGCCCACGCTGGGGGAGGGTCTGCCCAGCACTTACCAGCACTATCAGGCCATCGCCGCGGCCGCGCCTGGCCTACCCTTCTTCCCCTACCTCTTCGGCGGGCAGACCGACGCCTTTTCACTGATGACCGAGTTGCGCCGGCGCATCCCCAACGCCGGGGGCGCCAAATACACCGGGCCAAGCATGTTCGAGTTGAAGCGGCTGGTAGATCTCGGCGAAGAAGGCTGGACGATCTTCTCCGGGATGGACGAGCAGTGCATCTACGGGGCCATGTCGGGCGCGCCGGCCAACATCGGCTCCACGCTGAACCCGATGCCCGGCGCGTATCGGGAAATCCGGCGGCGCTTCCAGGCCGGCGATCTGGCTGGGGCCAACGAGCTGCAACTGCGCGTCAACCGCGTCACCGCGGCGCTGATCGGCGCGGGGTTCATGGGCGCGCTGCGCGAATCCATGCGGCTCCTCGGCTTCGATTGCGGCGAGCCGCGGCTGCCGCTCCTGCCGCTGACCGGCGAGAAGCGCGAGATGCTGCGCGGCCAGCTCGCGGCCGAAGGCTTTGCTGAGATAGCCGCAATGTAGGGGCTGCTGCGCGGCGGCGCAGGCGAAGTTTGCGGCGAAGAGTGAGTGGTCACACCCGCGGGCCGTTAAACAACGAAGCTCCCTGATCAGGGAGCTTCGTTGTAGGTATCCCAGGAGCGATTCGAACGCTCGGCCTCTTCCTCCGCAGGGAAGCGCTCTAATCCACTGAGCTACTGGGACATGCGGATCTTTTCGCCCTGGTAAGAGGGCCAGGCGGGGAGGGCGGGATTTGAACCCGCGAAGGATGCTATAAAACACCCTTACCCACTTAGCAGGCGGGCGCACTCGACCGGACTATGCGACCTCCCCAGGGTTTCATATTGATTTGTTTGGCGGAGGGAGAGGGATTCGAACCCCCGGTGACGTTGCCGCCACAACGGTTTTCCTTGCCACACCTGCTTTCACAGGCCGCTAATGCGTTGTGGTCTGGACCATCTCTTCGCCATCTCAGGCGCCTTGCGTATGGCCTCTGAGGATCCTGTCCACCCCCACCAAGTCGGCAATGAGCCAGCACTCACGATTTTGAACCGGACGGTGCTCTCGAAGATTCAACTGATTACGGCTACGAATCTCGTCTGCTCTTAGAAAACAGACTGTATCCAACGGTTCGATATACACCGCAAGCACATCGCAACAGGCTGGATCAAAACAATGAATCGTGTTGCCTGTGCGGTTTGCTCTAACTGCTTTCAGTTGTATCTGGTACACACCATACCGTGTCTTGCTTGCCGATCCTTTCACTTGCACCCTGAACAATTGCCCATCGAGATGAGCAACCAGATCAAACGGCGCTTTGCCCGACAATTGCACATACACGTCAAACTCATGCTCAATGAGCTTAGCAAGTACTTTGGCTTCAGCCAAACTTCCTAGCCGTGTACGCGCATCCATTGAGACGGGTGTGGCTTCCAGTTTCCTGCTGATCACCCATGATCTATCCGACAGGATTGTCACCCCAGTGGGTACCTGTGGCTTTAGGGCTTCCCAGCATACAGCAAGGTGCAGCTTACCCATTCATTTCCAGGTAAGCGCTCGATTATTCAAGACCGCCGCCATAAACCGCTCGGCCATCCCTCCTGTCAATCCCGACCAACGGAAGATAGTATATCACCACCGGGAGCTCCTGTCAAAAAGTGAGAGCCACAGATACGCGAACCACATTGTCACAATGGCGCAAGTGCGGTATACTCACCCCTGCGCGGGCGCGATGACGGCGCCTGGCGCAAGCTCACTTCCCCAACCCACAGAGGAGGGCGCGCACATGCTCCATTTCCAACCCACCCACTACCACAACACGCTTGGGCCGCACGAGCCGGTCTTGCGCATCGCCGACGGCGACACCGTCGTCACCACCACCATTGATGCGCACGGCACGGATCAATACGGCAACCTGATCGGCGTCCGGCCCAACCCGCTGACCGGCCCGTTTTACATCGAGGGCGCGGCGCCGGGCGATACGCTCGCCGTTCACTTCGACCGCATGATGCCCAACCGCGACACCGGCTTCACCTTCACCCCGGTCGCGCCGAACGTCGTGGACCCCGGCTTCGTCCGCGAGCTGCCGGCGCGCCAACGCCAGATCTGGCGGATTGACCGCGACCGCCAGACCGCGGCGCTGGCCGAACCCACGCCCGGCCTGGCCGCGCTGACCCTGCCGCTGGCGCCGATGCTCGGCTGCTTCGGGGTTGCGCCGGCCGGCGGGCAGGTCATCGGGACGATGACCTCCGGCGAGTTTGGCGGCAACATGGACTACCGCCGCTTTGCGGCCGGGACGACCGTCTATCTGCCGGTCTTCGTGCCGGGCGCGCTCTTCGGCCTGGGGGACGGCCACGCGACCCAGGGGGACGGCGAGATCGTCGGCACGGGCATCGAGACCTCGTTCGAGGTGCAGTTCACCGTGCGGGTGCTGAAGGGCAAGCAAATCGGCTGGCCGCGCGGCGAGGATGCCGACTATATCTTTGCGGTCGGCAACGCCCGGCCGCTGGATCAGGCGGTGCAGCACGCCACCACCGAGCTGCTGTGCTGGCTGGCGCAGGATTTCGGCCTGGACACCGCTGACGCCAGCACGATCCTGGGGCAATGCGTCGAGTACGACCTGGGCAACATCTACGATCCGGCCTACACGATGGTGTGCAAGCTGCCCAAGCGCATCCTCGCGGCCATCGCCGGCCGCTGACGGAGGGGGCCATGGAACGTGACATGATCCACAACCCGCAACTCGAAGGGGACGCCTTCCATTGGGCCGGCGGCCCCGATGGCGTGCTGCTGATCCACGGCTATACCGCGACCACCGCCGAGGTGCGACCGCTGGCGCGCTTCCTGTGCGAGCAGGGCTATACCGTGGCCGGCCCGCTGCTGCCCGGCCACAACACTGCCCCTGAAGACGCCAACCGCTACACCTGGCAGGATTGGACGCGCGCCATCGAGACCGCCTATCGCGAGATCACGACGCGCTGCCAGCGCGTGATCGTCGGCGGCGAGTCCACCGGCGCGGTCTTGAGCCTCTATCTGGCGAGCGAACACCCGGAGATCACTGCGCTGCTGTGCTATGCGCCCGCGCTGCGGCTCACCCTGCCGCCGGTCCAGGCCGCGCTCCTGCGTCTGCTGGCGCCGTTCAAGTCTTCGCTGCCGAAGGGCCAGATGAGCAACGCGGAACTGTGGCAGGGCTACCGCGTCAATCCGTTGCGCGGGGCCGTCCAACTCCTCGATCTCCAACGCACCGTGCGCCGCCGCCTGGCGCGCGTCCATCAGCCGCTCCTGCTGATGCAGGGCCGGCTCGATACCACGGTGTCGGCCCGCGCGCCCGGTGAGATCGCGGCCGCGGTGCGTTCGACCCGCAAAGAAACCTACTGGCTGGACAATTCAGTGCATACCCTCTTACTTGGCGTCGAACAAGTGCAAGCGTTCGAGTTGACGCTGGACTTCATCCAGCGTGTTCTCGGCAGGCAGGAGACCTCATGGCGCGACCCATCCGTTGGTACGACTTCGTCACGTTCAATATCTTCTTCCTGGGCCTGACCACCCTTTCGCAGACCAACGGGCTGGTTTTCCCGTTGCTCGTCCAGCAATTCGTGGGCGAGGCGCAGAAGG
Organism: uncultured Anaerolineales bacterium; assembly: GCA_964647225.1. Taxonomy (GTDB): domain Bacteria; phylum Chloroflexota; class Anaerolineae; order CG2-30-64-16; family CG2-30-64-16; genus CAZYHE01. The sequence continues at coordinate 2,412 of CAZYHE010000282.1, read as the reverse complement.
GCACGTATTACGGCACGCTCCGCCTCTGGACGCTGATGGTGGCGCTCCTCACGCAGGCGCTCTGGGGGCTGCTCTCGGATCACAGCCCGCTGCGCTGGGGACGGCGGCGGCCCTTCATCTTCGGCGGCACGCTGGCAGCCCTGGGTTGCATCGTCGCCATCGGTTTTTCTGCGGGCATGACCGGGCTGGCCGGCTACACCTTCTTCTTCGCCGTCGCCATCCTGCTGTCGGTCGCGGCGAACGCCGGTCAGGCCGCGCAGCAGGCGGTGATCCCCGATCTCGTCCCGGAAGATCAGCGCGGCCGGTTCTCCGGCGTCAAAGCGATCCTCGAAGTGCCGCTGCCGCTGATCCTGGTCTCCTTCACGATTGCCCGGCTGATCTCGGCGGGCAACCTGTGGGCGGGATTGGCGGCGACGATGGCCGTGCTGGCGCTCAGCATGGGCATTGCGATGCTGATCCCGGAGACCGCGGCGCCCCACAAGCCAGCATCGCTCAACTGGCAGCCGTTCCTCCGCCTGCTGCTGATGACCGCCCTCTTCTCCGCGATCATCCTGGGGTTGGGCGCGGCGGTGCGCGGGCTGGCCGGGCCGCTGACGGCCACCGGCTCGGTGCCGCTCCAGGTGGGCGTGATGGGGCTGGCGGGACTGGCGGCGATGATCGTTGCCGTGGCGGTCGGCGTCTGGTTCAGCGTGCGGGTGAGCATCGGCCCGGCCGCGGCGACCGCTAACCCCTCCTTTACCTGGTGGGTCATCAACCGGCTGGCGTTCCTGGTGGGGGTGATCAACCTGTCGGGTTTTGCCGTCTATTTCCTGCAAGGCCGGCTGGGGTTGGAACGGGAGAAGGCGGCCGGCCCGGCTGCGATCATGATGCTGATCGTCGGGGTGTGTATCCTGCTGGCGGCGCTGCCGAGCGGCTGGCTGGCCGATCGCTTCGGCCGCAAGCGGCTGGTGGCGGTCAGCGGGATCATCGCGCTCGCGGGCACGATCGTGGCCCTGCTCTCCGCCAACCTGACGGTGATCTTCGTGGGCGGCGCGATCATCGGCATCGGCACGGGCTTTTTCTACGCGGCCAACTGGGCGTTGGGCACGAGCCTGGTGCCGAAGGCCGAAGCCGCGCGCTACCTGGGCATCTCCAACCTGGCGGGGGCCGGCGCGGGCGCGGTGGGCGCCTACATCGGCGGTCCCATCGCCGACTACTTCACGGCCAATGTGCCGCAGGTGCAAGGGTTGGGGTATGTGCTGCTCTTTGCGATGTATGGGGTGATGTTCCTGGTCTCGATCGTGGCGTTGCGCGGGGTGCGCGAAGCAGAGTAGAAAGGAATGGTGTTCCCATGAGTCCAAGACGATCCCGTCATTTTGGCCGCGCCCTGTCCGAATTGACGTTCGCCCTGTGGAACGTCGAGTGGATGAACGACCTGTTCGCGCCGGACAGCGGCCCGGCGGCCTTCCGCCCCGACAGCGCCACGCCGGAACATGGGGGCGGGACGACGATCCGCCAGCGCCGCGCCGACCTGGCCGGGGTGATCAACGACATCAGCCCGGACCTGATGGTGATCGTGGAGGGGCCGAGCCGGGCCGCGGAGTTGCAACTTTTCTTCGACAGCGACGTGGCAGGGGAATGGCAGACGACCCTCCAGCCGTCCAAGGGGCAGACGCAGAACCTCGGGCTGGCGGTGCGCACCGACCGCGGCAAGTTCGCCGCGCCGGCCTTCGAACGCTTCGACACCGGGCTGCTGGACACCTTCGCCACCTTCCTGGCCGACACCGACGACGATGGGGTCGAGGAGAGCTACAAATTCGAGCGCCGGCCGGTGTATGCCGAGATCCACCCGGCCGCCGGGCAGCCGTTCCGCGTCTTGGGCCTGCACCTGAAGAGCAAGGGGATCTTCGACGCCTACGAGTGGAGCAAATGGTGGGCCATGGCTGACGCCAACCGCCGCAAGTTGCTGGCGCAGGCGTCGCAGCTCCGCCAGCGCTTCTTCGATCCCTACCTGACCGCCCCGGAGACGCGGAACATCCCGCTGCTCGTCTGCGGCGACATCAACGACGGGCCAGGGCTGGACGCCAGCGAAAAACGCCTCTTCGGCAGCGCGGTCGAGCGGCTGATGGGCAACGTCTGGCGGCCCGAACTGTGCCTGCACAACGCGCTCTACGATTCACTGAGCAAGCGCGACCAGGAGCGGCTCAACTTCGGGAAGATCGTCACCACCTCCTTCCGCGACCCGATCTTCAACGGCGTGTGGCAGCGGGAGTGGATTGACCACGTGCTCTACTCCGGTGGCTGTCGCGCGGCCGCGAGCGGCGAAGCGGCGGGCGGCCCCTGGGTGCGCAACGCCCGCGTCTACACCACGCTGAGCGACGGGGGGCGCATTTGGGAGAAGTATAAGCACGCGTCGGATCATTTTCCGGTGGT
>CAZYHE010000281.1:2067-6419 GCA_964647225.1 uncultured Anaerolineales bacterium | reverse complement strand
TGGCAACCATCAGGTCGCGCACGAATTGCGGCCGGCCGAAGTTCATCACGCGCGGGTGCATGCGCCGGTCAGTGGGACCAGACCACAGCCCGTAGTCCTGCATCGCCATGATGTCGAAATAGGGTGCGGCGCCGGCATCGTACATGCGCTGCAGGAAGAGCAGATCGTTGAGCGCGTTACCCGGCGGCGGCGCGTCCGGCTGGAGCGCGATGGTGCTCGCCAGCGCGCCCGCGATGATCACGACGTTGGGGTCCGCCTCACGCGCCCGCGTCGCGCCGGTCTTAAGCAACTCGGTATATTTCTCCGGGCTGATCGGGTAATGACCCCATTCCGGGTAGATGTTTGGCTCGTTCCAAATCTGATAATAGCGGATGCGGCCCCGATAGCGACTGACCAACGTGTGGATGAAGTCGCCGAAGTCCGCGTAGTTGTCGGGAGGCGCGAACGTGCCGACTGCGTCCCCCTGGCCGCGACTCCAGGATGGCGGCGTGCTGATCCGCACGATCAGCCCCAGGCCATACTCCTCGGCCAGCGCGACGATCTGATCGTATTTATCCCAGGCTGAACGCGCGGGCGGGTTGCGGCGATCCTCGAAGTCGCCCTTTGCGTGGATCTCGATATCCTGCCAGGGGAATTCCTGCCGCAGCCAGGCGAAGCCCGCCTCGGCCGCCAGGCGGACGATCTCCTCCCGCTTGGCGGGGTCCACTTCTTCGTTCAGGAAGACATTGACGCCGTAGGGGCTGACTTCGGCATGACGCACGGGGATATCGGCGGCCAGCCGCAGTCGCGGGCGCAGCAGGTCGGCGGTCAGGTCGGTCAGGCCTTTGAGCTGAGGGAGGAGTTGCTCTTCGCCGGTGAGGTCGAACAGGCGCGCTGAGACCGCCTCGCGCTGCCACATGGCGGCCACAACCAAATAGCCGATCAGCAGGACGCCGATCAGCCAGGGGACAGGCGATGAACGCGAGGAGCGAGCCATGCCGCGCTGCTTTTTGTCTTACGCTACCGCAAGCATCCTGAGCGGAGACCTGCGGGGTGTGCAGGTCGTAGTCGAAGGATGCGCCCCCCTGTCGCCAAGCCGCATCCTTCGACAGAGCACGGCCAAACGACAGCCGTGCTCCGCTCAGGATGCGCCGTGTTGCGCGTGAAGAATATCCGGTCCTAATTCCTTACAAACGTGATCCCAGTACACTGCTCACTGTCGCCGATCGTGCGTACCCACTTCTCCGAGATCGGCGTCAGATTACTGAAACCGGTGCCTTCGTTTTGTCCACTTTCAGGCACGTTATCGCATGAGACGATGAAAATCTCCACGGTTGTGCCGCGGGGCGCGGGGCCGCCGAAGGGCGAGAACCCCCAGACGCCATCGCCGACGCCGCCACAGCCCGAGCACTTGGTTTGCCGTGGACCAAAGAAGGCGACATGCACGCACACGCCGTTCAACGGCGCGTTATCGCGGCTGCGGACAAAGCCGTTGAAGTAGGTGTTGCCGGCGTTCGGATCACACCGTTCCACGCCCTTGATCAGGCTGAAGGGATACGATGGCGCGGGCGGCGCGGCTGGTGGGGGCGGTGGCGGCACGGCCGTCGGCGCCGGCGGCGCGGGCGGCGGGGCCGGGCGTGCAGTCGGCGGAGGCGCCGGGATGTTTTCGGCGACCTTGACGCCGCCGGCATCCCCGCTGAGGGTCACGAAGTCGTTGCGCACCCAGCCCGGCTGCCCGTTATAGCTGAACTGATACCAATCGCCGGCTGCGTTCTTGCCGGTGATGTCGAACGTCTGGCCCGCGCCTAATTCGCCGAGGCGGTTGTAGGTCGTGCCTGGCCCGCTGCGGACGTTGACGTTCTGGCTCGTGGTCAGCTTCGGCGCGGCGGGCGCTGCCGGCGCGGCCGTGGGCGCAGCGGTCGGCGGAACCGCCGTCGGATTGGGCGCAGCCGGGGCCGGCGCAGCGGCCGTGGCGGCGGGCGCGGCCGGTGGTTTGGTCGCCATCGCAAGCACTAACGGGGTAGGCGAGACGTTGGGCGTGGGTGTGAAAGTCGGCTTGGGAGTCTTGGTTGGCGGCAAAGGTGTCGCCTTCTGGCCGGATTGGGCACAGCCGGCGATTGCCAGCATGGCGCACACAAATGTTACCAGGATGATCAGGTTCCGTCGCATCAGAAACTCACCTCAACGCAGGCCGGTTGGCCTGGAAATAGCACTCCGGGGCTTCGCCAGACGCACTATTTATGATTATATCACGCTGGCCGAGCTTTTCCCAAAGCGGAGACGTTGGCTGCGTCGCCCGCACACCGGAATGCGCTTCAAGGACGCCGGGCCGCGGCGAGAAGTTCCGGCGGGGCACAATCCGGCGGGTTGTGTTACGAACTGGCTGGGCGCTATCCTCTGGCGCACAGCTTAAGCCCATCCAAGGCCGGTTTAGAGTTGGGGTTGAGATCCAACGCCTTCTCAAGCCACTTCACCGCGTTTTCGCAATCCTTCAGGTAGGCGTAGGAAAGGCCGAATTCGTAGAAATATTCCTCGTTGCGCACCCCCAACGCCATCGCCTTTTCGAAATGCTCGATCGCGGCTTCCCAGTTCAGCAGGGTGTAATAAACGCGGCCCAGGTGCGCATAGGCCTGGCCGTAAGTGGGGTCCATGTCAATGGCCTTGCGCAGCATCGAGATGGCCCGGTCGGGATCGCCGGCCAGCGCGCTGCCGTGCCCCAGGGCGTCGTAACCGACGGGGCTGTCCGGGTTCGCTTCGACCGCCTTCTGGAACTGCACCAGCGCGGCCTCGTAGTTGCCGCGGGCCAGGTAACTGTTGCCCGCGCCGATGTGGCTGAAGCCGAGCTTCGGCGCCAGGCGCGCCGCCTCCATGTAAGCCGCAATCGCCTCTTCATGGCGGCCCTGGCGCTCCAGGACGTAACCCAGGTTGCGTTGCACCAGGGCGCTATCGGGTTTCAGCTTGGCCGCGGTCTTCGCTTCATCCAGCGCGCGTACCCAATTGTTTTTGTCGGCGTAGACCTCGGCCAGGATCGCATGCGCTTCGGCGGAGAGGGGATCCTTGTCCACCGCTTTCAGCGCAGTCTTGATCGCGTCATCGTACTGGCCGTTCCAGTCCTGCGCCATCGCCAATATACTCTGGTTATAGGCGCTCGGATCCAGCGCCACCGCCTTCTGGGCGAATCCGATGGCCTGGTCGGGATGGCCGAGCAGGATGAAGAGCCAGGCCTGTTGGGCGAGCGCGTCGGCGTTGTTCGGCTCCAACTCGGCCACGCGCGCATACGCCGTGGCCGCTTCGCCCAACTTCCCCGCCTGATAGGCCTCCTCCGCATCCGCCAGATAGCTTGTGGCCGAACGGGTGGGAGTCGGCGTGGGCAAGACCGGGCTGAACGGGTTCTGGATGAAGTTGGTGTACCTGACGACCAGGTAGCTGCCCAAAACGAGCACCATCAGGCCCGCAATCCAGGGCCACGGCGAGCGTCGTCGCGGGCGATAGCGCCGGTCAATGTACATACGATACTCCGTCAGGCGACTCGACCAGACCCTTTAGGTTTTGGGAACCTGAAGGGTCTCCCGCGTCGCGGCGATCGTCTCCAGGATCGCGTCGTGTACGCCGGGCTGGCCGTTGCTGGCGATCATCGTGGGGCTGTCCAGCCGCCACGGACGGCCATTATACTCGGTGACGCGGCCGCCGGCTTCCAGGATCAGCAGCCAGCCGGGCGCGGCGTCCCACGGCTTCAGCCGCGGGTGCCAGAAGGCCTCGACGATGCCGGCCGCGACCCAGGCCAACTCCAACGCGGCCGAACCTTGCAGGCGCACGCCGTGCGACCGGCGTTCCAGCGCGTTGAACTCCGCCAGGTTGTTGTCGGGATTCGTCCGCCGGTCGGTCGGGAAGCCGGTCGTCAGCAGGCTGCGGCTCAACTCGGCGGTGGGCGAGACGCGGAGGCGCTGCTCGGCGCCGTCCTTGCGCAGCCAGGCCCCGCGCCCCTGCTCGGCCCAAAAGACCTGGCCGGTCAGCGGCTCGAACGTCACGCCCAACACCGTCACGCCGTGGTGCGCCAGCGCGATGTTGACGCCGAAGAACGGCACGCGGTGCGCGAAATTGGTCGTCCCATCCAGCGGGTCAATCACCCACAACCACTCGACCTCCGGCAGCGGCCCGGCCGCGCTCTCCTCCGAGTGGATGCTGTGGGCCGGGAACGCCGCCCGCAGCGCGTCGCCGATCAGTGCATCCGACGCCACATCGGCCGCGGTGACCAAATCCACCGGGCTGCTCTTGGTGTCGAAAGCGTGGCTCGTCTCAGCCTTATGATGGAAATCCAACAACAACGCGCCCGCCCGGCGCGCCAAGTCAATCGCAAATTCACGCATTTCAGT
>CAZYHE010000281.1:0-1967 GCA_964647225.1 uncultured Anaerolineales bacterium | reverse complement strand
AGGTAGTCGCGACCGAGCAGCTTGAGCATGTCGGCGATCCGCTTGCGCCGCGAATCGCCGGCCCGCGGACAGGCGGGCGGGGGCGGCGGGAAGCCGCTTGCGCGGGCAAAACGGGCCAACTCGCTCTCCGCCACGTAGAAGAGCGGCCGGATCAGTCGGAACTTGCCCCCGAAATAGTCGGCCGCGGGTTGCAACGTGCGCAGGTCGCCGCCGTAGAGCAGGTTCAGCAGCGTCGTCTGCGCCGCGTCGTCGGCGTGATGCGCATAGGCGATCACGTTGCAGCCCAACGAGTCGGCCGCCAGGAAGAGCGCCTTGCGCCGGAGCCACGTGCAGCGCTGGCAATCGAGCGGCAGCGCATCGCCCGCGTCGACCTCCGGCTCGACCACCCGCACGGGGACGTCCTGGCCGGCCAGCCAATTCTCCAGCGGAGCGTGCGGCCCCGTGATCCCGGTCGCATCCCCGCGCACATGGATCGCGGCGAGCGTGTAGGGCTTCTCGGACGCCAGGCGGTGGATTTGCAGCAGGCGCAGGAGCGACAGGCTATCCTTGCCCCCGGACACCGCCACCGCAACCCGGTCACCGGCCCGCAACATGTCGAACTCACGCGCCGCCGCATTCACCGATTTCAAGAGGAAGTAGGCCAGGCGGTCTGGAGTGGGATGGGTCAGTTCATCGGGCATAGATTGCGTGACGGCCTCGGCGCTAGGCGTAAGCCAACTCGACTTGCTGCAGGTCGGCAGAGACCGGCAGAGAGAACCATTCCTTTCTCAGCAATCGGCTCGTAAAGAATAGCACCTCGATGTTCTCGATCTTGCGGGTATCAGGATTCAACCGCGCAATAATCTCGTCACCCAGTTCCTCAGATTCCTGTTCGGCATATGGGATCACGGTATTGATGTACAGGATGTCGGCCCCGCGGTCGTACTGAAAGGTTAGCTTCTCCGCCATTCTACTTCTGCTTCCATGCCGCGCGCAGCCTGTTCACCACCTTCATCGGCACATACACCCCGCCCAAATCCGGCTCGTTGGCGCGGATGCCGTGGAAATCGGTGCCGCCGGTGTGCAGCAGGTGATAGCGCCGCGCCACCGCCATCAGATACTCGATCGTGACCGCGTCGTAGCGCGGGTAGTAAACCTCCAACCCGACCAGCCCGGCCCCGATCAACTCCGGGAGCATCGCATCCAGGTTGAAGGGCGATTTGATCGCGCCGTAGCGGTCGAAGAAGACCGGGTGCGCCAGCACGGGCAATCCACCCACCCGCCGGATCAACGCGCAGGCCTCCACGGGGGTGAACTTCATTCGTTCGACGTAGGCCGGGCTGTTGCGACCAATGTACTTTTCGAAGGCCTGATCGAAGGAGGTCACATGGCCGGCCTCCACGAGCGCCTGGGCGACGTGCGGCCGGCCCACAGATCCCTCGCCGGCGATCTCCAGGATGCGCTCGAAGCGTATCGGCGCGCCCATCTCAGTCAGCTTTTCGGCCATCCGCTTCGCCCGGCCCACGCGGCCATCGCGCAGCCGCGCCAGTTCGCCGCACAAGACCGGGTCGGTGTAATCCAGGAAGTAGCCGAGCACATGCACTTCGGTGCCCGGCACATCGGTGTTGATCTCGACGCCTGGGATCACCTCGACGCCGTGGCGTTCTCCGGCCGCCAGCGCGGCGACCACGCCCTCCGTCGAGTCGTGGTCGGTCACCGCGATCACTTTGAGCGCCAACCGGGCGGCCCGCTCGACAAGTTGTGCCGGCGTCAGCGCGCCGTCGGACGCGGTGGTATGGCAATGTAGGTCTACTGCATTCATATGGAAGGCATTCTATCACAGGGAGAGCCGAGGACAAAACACCTCCACGCGCCGCGGTTTGCCCCTGCCTGTCCGTGGGTTATAATGGCGCGCAATACGCGATGAGGTGCCTCATGCGACGACTTCTGAATCTCTATGGGTTACGAATCTGGCTCGGTGTCTTGCT
>CAZYHE010000280.1:3077-6429 GCA_964647225.1 uncultured Anaerolineales bacterium | reverse complement strand
TCGCGCACGGCCCAGGGGATCTCCGACTCGCACGGCACGCCGGTCTGGCACAGCCCGCAGCCGTAGCCCGCGAAGCCGAACTGTGCCTGGACGTAGGGCCGCGTGCTCGAGACGTAGGCCTCGCACTTGCGTTTGTCATGCCCGGCCACCGTCAGCGCGCCGGCCGGGCAGCGGCCGATGCATTCGCCGCACGAGCCGTCGAGGTAGAAGGTGCAGTACGCGCGATGGTGGGTGTAGGGCCGCGGCGTCGGCGGGAGCGAGATGCGCGCCACGACCGAGCCGACCCGGACCGCCTTGCCCGCGGGCGTGATCAGCCCGTCGCACAGGCCGAAGGTCCCCAGCCCGGCGGCGTACGCGGCGTGGCGCTCCGACCAGGTGGAGGCGTAGACGAATTGCGCCGAGTCTACTCGCGCCCAGGCGGGCGACAGGTGCGGCGCGACCGCGGGATAGCCGGCCGCGCTCAGCGTCTCGGCCACGTGCCGGCGCAGCCGCGAGTTGAACTCCTCGCCGAAGATGCGCGAACGCGCCCACCGCTCGGCCGGGTAGGCGGTCTCCGCCCGGTTGTCGGCTTTGGTCTGCGCGGTTTGCGGCAGGATCCAAACGATGACGGACAACTCAGCGGCTGCGGCGCGTTCGCTGGGGAAAGCCAGGGCGAACGCCTCAGCCGGCGTCCAGTGCTCCGGGCCGACGTGCGTTTTGTACGCTTGCCAGAGCGGATCGTCGCCGGCCGCAAAGCCGATCAGCGGCGCGGCCCAGGCGCGTTCGGCGGCGGCATTGCCCAGGCTGTTCTCTGGCCCCGCGCAGAAATCTTCAATGAGGGCGTTGACCCAAGTCGCAAGTGGATCGTCCATCTATCCCCGCCCCTGCGCCTTCCGCCATTCCTGGTATTCCACCTGCGCTTCTTCCGACAACGGATAGTACTTGCGCAAGTGGCCGCCCTGGCTCAGCTTCATGTGGGTGAACTCCTCCCATTCGTGATGCTCGTTGGCGCGCTTGAGCAGCTCCGGCGCCAGCTTGATCGGCACCACGACCGCGCCATCGTCGTCCGCCACGATGATGTCGCCGGGCATCACCAGCACGCCGCCGCAGGCGATCGGGACATTGACGGCGAAGGGGAAGATGTTCGTCTGCGTGTGATAGTTGGGCGTCACCCCGCGCAGCCAGAGGGGCAGATCGAGCTGCTTGACGTGCGGATAATCGCGCACGCAGCCGTCAATCACGACGCCGGCCCCGCCGCGGCCCTTGAAGAAGGTCAGCATCATCTCGCCGAAGATGCCGCTCGTCATGTCGCCGCGCGCATCCACTACGACGATGTCGCCGGGCTGGGTGTGATAGAGGACGTGGCGGTGCAACTGCGTTTCCGGGTCAATGTATTCCCCTTCGGGATAGAGATCCTCGCGCTTGGGCATACATTGGAGCGTCAGGGCCGGGCCGACGACCGACTTGCCGGGGTTCCAGGCAACCGGGCCTTGAATGTGCGCGCTGCGGATGCCCAGCCGGCGCAGCTCGCCGCTCGTGGTGGCGCTGCCGATGTGCGCCAATCCTTCGATCAATTCCTTCGGTGGGCGGACGATGTCGGGTGTGGTGATCATGGTGTGACCTCTTTCAGAATCCTGGGGGGTTTACGCGCCCAACAATGCGCGGGCGATGGCATCCCATTCGGCGTCAAACGCGCCCGACGCGACCGGCTTCCCAGCGCGGGCGTACCAGTAGGATGCGTTCGACAGATCGGGTTCCTTGCGGTGCAGATAGGCATGCACCCAGGCCGCGTCGCGGTCGGCGTGCTGCTGCACGATGCGATGGCCGCGATCCCAGTCGCCGTGGGCCTCCCACCAGAGACCTTGCAGGGGCGGCGTCAACTCGGCCGGCGGCGCGGCGAGCGTGAGCGAGGCTTTCAGTTCCAGCAGACTTGTAGCCATGTGGCGTCTCCTTGTAGCGGGTATGCTACACCACTCCGGCGTTTTTGTCGAACGGCACGGCGGCAAAGACGCGGCCCAAGGTTGTCAGTCATCGCAAAAGATAGTACAATGCCGCATATCGGGAGGGGAGCCATGGAGCCGAATTTCTTTGAGCGTGTCTACCTCGTCGTCCGGCAGATTCCCCCCGGCAAGGTCGCCAGCTATGGGCAGATCGCCGCGCTGTTGGGGCATCCGCAGGCGGCGCGCACGGTGGGCTGGGCGCTCAACGCGTTGACGCGCGGCCAGGCGGCCGAGGTGCCGTGGCAGCGCGTGATCAACAGCGCGGGCCGCATCAGCCTCTCCCGCGCCGACTTGAGCGCCGACATCCAGCGCGCCCTCCTCGAAGGGGAAGGCGTCGAATTCGATGCGCGCGAACATGTGGACATGCGGCGGTTTGGGTGGGCAGGATTGGCGTGGGCGGAAGTGGAGGCGTTGTGGGGGTGAGGCGTGAAACGTCAACCGTCAAACGTGAGACGTCGGGCGAAAATGACGTTTGACGCATGACGTTTGACGCCCGGCTTGCCAAAATCGAACATTTGGTCTATTATTAGTCTCAATTTGAGCCACGGAGGACTCGTATATGCGTGAAATCACCATCGCGCTGGCCCAGATGGCGCCGGTGCTGAATGACAACGAGGAAAACCTGCGCCGGATGGCCGCAACCATCCAGCGGATTTGCAGCGCGCAGCCGACCAATCTGATCGTCTTTCCGGAGTTAGCCTTGTCGGGGTACGAATGCGGCCTGAACTTCACGCGGCTGGCTGAGCGCGTGCCGGGCCATGCCGTGTCCTACCTGGCGGGCAAGGCGGCGGAGTTCAGCGTGCATGTCGCTTTCGGTATGCCGGCCAAGGAAAAGGTCGAGAGCGTCCTTTTCAACGCGGCCGTGTTGATCGGCCCCGACGGTGAGTTCATCGGCGACTACCGCAAGTTGCATCTGCGCGGCGAAGAGAAGCTGGCCTTCCGCCCTGGCTACCGTCTGCCGATCTTCGAGGCTGAGTTCGGCACTATCGGGTTGCTGATCGGCTGGGACCTGGCATTTCCGGAGGTTGCGCGCAGCCTGACCCTGGATGGCGCCGATCTGATCGTGGTGTGCGCCGCGTGGGAAGCGACGCATGTCGAGGAGTGGCGCGCCTACACCGTGGCGCGCGCCTGCGAGAACGCGGTTTACATCGCCGCGGCCAACCGCGTGGGCCAGGAGCCGAGCTATACGTTCGGCGGCGAGTCTATGCTGGTGGGGCCGCGCGGCCAGGTTCACACCGCGCTCGATGAAGCGATCGAGGGTTACGCAGTCGCCACGATTGACCTGGACGAAATCCGCCGGGTGCGCGAGGAACACCAGATCCTCCAGGCGCGCCAGCCGGGGGCGTATCGGGCGTTGGTGCGGAAGTATTGAG
>CAZYHE010000280.1:0-2977 GCA_964647225.1 uncultured Anaerolineales bacterium | reverse complement strand
ATGCATATCGTAGATCTCCGTAGTGATACCATCACCCACCCCACCCCCGCCATGCGCCGCGCGATGGCCGAGGCCGAGGTGGGGGATGATGTTTTCGGCGACGACCCGACCGTCCACAAGTTGGAGGCGTTGGCCGCGGCCCGGCTGGGCAAAGCGGCGGCGCTCTTCGTCGCCTCCGGCACCATGGGCAACCTGGTCAGCCTGCTGGCGCAATGCGGCCGCGGCGACGAGGTGATCCTGGGCGATCAGGCCCACACCTACATGTACGAGCAGGGCGGCATGGCCGCGCTCGGCGGCATCCACCCGCGCGTGCTGAAAAACCAGCCCGACGGCACGCTCGATCTGGACGAGATCGTCGCAGCGATCCGGGACCCCGGCAACCCGCACTTCCCCCGGACGAAGCTCATCACCGTCGAAAACACCCACAACCGCTGCGGCGGCGCGCCGTTATCGGCCGAGTACATGCGCGCGGTCGGCAGCCTGGCGAAGGAGCACGGCCTGCTCTTCCACGTGGACGGCGCGCGGATCTTCAACGCCGCGGTCGCGCTGGGGGTGGATGTGCGGACGCTCGTCGCCGACGCCGACTCGGTCACGTTTTGCCTGAGCAAGGGGCTGGCCGCGCCGATCGGCTCGGTGGTGTGCGGGAGCACGGCGTTCATCGCGGAGGCGCGGCGGGCGCGCAAGGTGGTGGGCGGCGCGATGCGCCAGGTCGGCGTAATCGCGGCCGCGGGCATCGTCGCGCTGGAGCAGATGGTGGACCGGCTGGCCGAGGATCACGCCAACGCGGCCGCGCTGGCCGCCGGCCTGGCCGAATTGCCGGGCATCCAGGTGGAGGATGTGGCGGTGCGGACGAACATCGTCTACTTCAACGTCCGCCGGGCCGATCTGACCGCGGCGCAGCTAACCGCCCGGCTGGCTGAAGGCGGGGTGCGGATGTTGCCGGTCGGCCCGCGCCGCATCCGCGCCGTGACCAACTATCATGTCACAGCCGAGTTGATCCCCGCGGCGTTAGCAACTTTTCGGGCGATTCTTGCGTAAATAAAGAGAATAGGAACCGAGCGCAAGCCCCGGTTTCTGATCGAAACCGGGGCTTTGATTTTCAGCTCTGAATCATTGGAGGAGGGCGGATGGAACGCCGGCAAGGGTGTCTGCAAGGGCTTTTCGAACTGTTTTTGCTCAATACGTTATTCGATTGGTTGCAACGGCGCTTCGGTTTTGGTCGCGGTTGTTCGTGCAGCGGGTGCGGGTGCGGCTTGATCCTGGCAATTGTCTTCATCATTTTGTTTGTTTCGACATGCATGGGCACGAACTGGACGCGACTATGGTGAAGGATCGTTTGGATCAGGCCGCGGTCAAACCCGTCGCGGCCTGGGGCAGCCAACGATTCACCGTCTCCAGTAACTCCGCTGAACTGGCCGGTTTGTTCAGAAAATCATTCGCGCCCGCGGCGCGCGCATCCAGCCGATCCTGATCCTGAGCGCTGGCGGTCAGCATGATGATGGGCAAATCATGGTAGCGTGGATCTGCACGCAGTTGCTTGAGCAGCGTCAGCCCATCCACACCAGGCATCGCGAGATCTAACAGCGCCAGTTCCACCGGCGTCTCCGCTAACACGTGCAGGGCTTCGGCGGCGCCTTCGGCCGCAACGGGCGTATGTCCAGCCCTGCGAAGCATCACGCTGGTAAGCCGCCGAATAACGGCATTATCGTCTACAACCAGAATCGTAGCCATGATTGCTCGCTCCTCAAGGCTTTCACTCTCATTACCCGACAGGCGTAGCGTAGCCCCTTGTGGGCGTCCCGGCGGGCAAAGACACGCCGCCAACGGGCACAAGGCCCTACACTACGTCAATTTGTCGGGTAGTGAGGCATTCACTTACCAGCGGTTGGCTCAGCCTGCTTGCCGTAGCCCGCGCGCCCCGGATCTGATCTTACGCGGCGATCAACTGCGGGATGGCCCGCAGCCGCGCCAGGTCGGCATCCACCGGCACGCGGTCGGCCACGCCGAGGATTACACGGTCGTCGCGCGCGGCCTGACGCGCGGCCGCGCGCACCGCGGCCTCGAATTCGCCTTGATCGCGCGCCGGCAACAGATAGTCTTGCGGAATGCCGCCCCACAGGATCAGCTCCGGCCCGGCCGCGGCACGCGCGTCGGCCAGCGAGGCGTCCCCTTGCGGCGGCGGCGCAACCCCCTCGACCACATCCACGCCCGCTTCGGCCAGCAGCGGCAGCAACCGGCGCACCGGGCCGCCCGCATGAACCACCAGCCGCTTGTCATTTCCGTGGGCGATCTCCGCCGTGCGCCGATAGCTCTCCGCCATGTGCTCGCGATAGACGCGCGGCGAGATGTATTGGCCGTCGAGGTTGTCGGGCGCCAACAGCACCGTGCCTGGCAACGCCGCGATCTCCGCGGTCAGCCGCGCCAGCTTTTCTTCGAGCCGCGCCAGCATCTCCAGGAGAATCGGCCGGCCTTCCCCCTTCAGGAGCGACAGCCCTTCACCCCAGCCCAACATCGTGTGGAGCAAGTCGGAGTACGGGCGCATCGGCAGCTCGAGGGCAGTGATCAATGCGGACTGCGGACTGCGGAGTGCAGATCGTTCAGCCCCGGTCTGTGCTGCGCCATGTGCAATTTGTGATGGGCTTGGGGTCAGGACATAGGCTTGCGCGGCGACGACGGCCAGCGCGGCGGGCAGATCCTCGGCGGTCTTGACCGGGTACTCGGTCTGCCACCAATCCCCATCGGGGCCGCGCGACCACCGGGCGGTGAGCGCGCCGGCCGGCGTTTCGTAGCGCACCACGCGTTCGCCTTCGGCCTGCTGCGTCGTCACGGTGATGCCGTGATGCTCGACGCGCCAGGGGCGTTCGACGAGCCAGGCGGTCACACCGAGCGCCTGGGCCACCTGGGCCATGCTGAAGCCGGCCCACTCCGGCGGCAACGTCCCGCGGCCGGCGTGCCACTGATACCAGAGGGTCAGATC
>CAZYHE010000279.1:0-6437 GCA_964647225.1 uncultured Anaerolineales bacterium | reverse complement strand
GATGTCTACCGCGCGCCGACGGACAAGGCCGAGGCCGAGTATGTCGTCCACCAGATCGAGCAGATGGTGGGCGGCACCAGCTACTTCTCGCTGGACTCCGCGCGCGTCACCGGCGAGACACCGACCGCGGCGCGTTCGTTCGCCGATTTCGCCGTGCTCTATCGGCTGTCCGCGCAGAGCCGCTTGCTGATCGAGGCGTTCGACCGCTCCGGCATCCCCTACCAGACGGTCGGGCAGACGTCGCTCTACGAGACCAAGGCGGTGCGCGAGGTGCTGGCGCACTTGTGGCGGCTGTATAACCCGCGGGCGCCGCTGCTGGCAGCGCAAGTTGCCAACTTGCGCCACTTGCAGGCCGGCCAGCCCGTCGCCCGGCTGCTCGAGCAGGTCGTCGAGCGCCTGGCCGAGCAGCGCAAGAAACCGGTCAGCGATGCGGATGCCGAGCGGCTGCGCCAACTGGCGTTGCGCGGCGTGCCGTTCGGGGAGCGCCTGGGTGATTTCCTGGAGATGACCGCCTTGCAGAGCGAGACCGACGTCTACGATCCGCGCGCCGACCGGGTTACGCTGATGAGCCTGCATGCATCGAAGGGGCTGGAGTTTCCGGTGGTGTTCATCGTCGGCTGCGAGGAAGGGCTGCTGCCCTACGAGCGCCAGGGTGAGACCGTGGATATCGCAGAGGAGCGCCGGCTTTTCTATGTCGGCCTGACGCGCGCCGGCCGCAAGCTGGTGCTGACCCACGCGCGCAAACGGGTCCTGTTCGGCCAGTTCATGGAGAACGCCGCGTCGCGTTTCGTAGGCGACATCGAGATGGCGCTGAAGGAGATCCTGGCGCAGCAGTACCGGCCGCCGGAGCGCAAGCCGGAGAGTGGGCAGATGCCCTTGTTTTGATTCCTCCGACGACATGCGGGGCGTCACTCCTGGAATTAGGTTGAATTCATGGAGTTGAACTCCAGAGATTTGTATAATTTCATGGAGTGTCGTTGGGCGCGTTCAGCCGCAACCTGCGTCAGGAGATCTACGCCAACGCCTATTTCTGGCGCACTTATGACCAACAGGAGATTGACCTGGTCGAGGAACGCGAGGGAAAGCTGTTCGGCTACGAGTGCAAGTGGTCGCCCCGGAAGGTCGTATCGGCGCCGCGAAGCTGGCTCAGCAGCTACGCGGATGCCGAGTTCTCAGTGACTACCCCGGAGAATTACCTGGACTTCTTGACGTAAGCGGTCATGGAGCATGGGCGACTGAAGGCTTCAGGCCGCTGATGACCTTAACGGCAAGTTCGCCCGCCTCGCTAATTTGCGGATAATCACTCTCGTGCTATACTTCACACTGCGCCTTCACGTAGAATAGCCATTCCTTCTCGGAATTGTTATGTCATTTCATTGCAGGCGTTCTTCCTCCTATCGAGCCGTCTTTGGTCACACATCGCAAAGGAGATCGTTATGTCCGAACCAACTCGTTCTGCCCTTGTATCCCCGCCCGCACGTCATGCCCGCAGCCTGCTGGTCTTCCTGCTGCCGGCCTTCACAGCTTTCGTAGTGCTGTCACTGGCCTTTTCACCCAGCACCACCGCGCAGCAACCATCGGCTGATCCTGCGCAAATGGCCGCGCAACAAGCGGCCGCGCCGTCCACCATTGTGACGGTCACTTTGCCGATGTACGCCGGCGCGTGGGTGGACGAAGAGCATCCCACAACGCACCCGACCGGCGCCTTCTCGGTGGGGAAGGTTCCCCCATCCGGCCGTCTGACGCCTCTCTATCAGCACTGGACGCTGCTCGAATTCGACTTCAGCAGCCTGCCCGAAGACACGCTCGTGCAGCGGGCCACGCTGCGCGGCTATCGGGTTGGCGCCAGCGGCCAGGATCCGACGAACGTCGCCGCGGCGTCATGCAACACCGCCTGGGACGCGGCCAGAGTCACCTGGAACATGCGGCCGGCGCTGGCCGGGACGATTCCGCCGGCCAACGTCGCGCACACCCCGTTGTGGCAGTGGCAAGACCTCGATGTGACCATCATCGTCCAGGACTGGTTCTCCCGGCTCGCCAGCAGCGCCCCCGGTGATCGGGCATCGAACATAGATAGCGTGGGACGGCGCAGCCTGGCCCTGGTCGGGCAGAACCTCTCGGCCAGCGCCGTGCAGTTCGGCAGCGGCGGCCGCGACCCAGTGCCTGAGTTGGAGATCGTCTACTCGACGAACCGGCCCACCGCGACACCAACGGCCACCCGCACGTCAACCTTGACGCCGACGATCACCCGAACACCGACCAAGACCGCGACGCCCACGGCCACACGCACCGCGACACGAACGGGCACGCCCACGCGCACCCCGACCGCCACCCGCACCGCCACGCCCTTGCCCGGCGGCCCTGACCTAGTGCTCAGCAAGGGCGCCGCGCCGTCGCCGGCCCTGCTCGGACAGGTGCTCACCTACACGCTCAGCGTGGTCAACCACGGCGGGCAGGCCACCGGCGTGATCCTTAGCGACCGCCTGCCCGCGCAGGTGGCCTTCGTCTCGGCATCGGCGGGCTGCTCGCTGTCGGGCGGCGAGGTGCGCTGCACCCTCGGCACGCTGGCCCCGCGCCAGGCGGCCGCGGCGTCGATCGTCGTGCGGCCGCTGTCGTCCGGCGCGATCACCAACACCGCAACCGCGCTGCTGGCCCAGACCGACGCCCACCCGGCCGACAACACGGCCAGCGTGGTCGTCTTTGCGCAATTGCCGGCGAGGCTGGCCGGCGGCAGCGTGGCGAGCTACGACGTCAGCGCGCCGCGCGTGGTCTGGAACACACAGCCCGTCTGCGCCTCAGACCTAGAGGTCGCCGCCGCGCCGGAGGTTCTGCAGTCGATCAGCCGCGTCGCCAACCACGGCAGCCCGCCGCGCGACCTGCGCCGCATCAGCGGCGGCTGCGCCGGGCCGCGCGACGTCTACTCGAACATCCTGGTGGATCGCGATTATGTCTACTGGAGTGCAGCTGCCGCCCTGGTGCGCCTGCCGGTGGACGCCAACCCGGGCGATGCCCCGGCGGTCCTGACCAACAACATCGGCGGCGCAGCCGAGCTGGCGCAGAACCGGCAGTTCGTGTTCGCGCTGCTGCCGGGCGGCGGCGCGGCGGTCTCCGAGTTGTGGAGTGTGCGCAAGTCCGATCGCGCGGCCGTACACCTGGCGACGGTGAGCGGCGGCCCGGCCCAGTTGGCGGCCGATGCATCCTTCGTCTACTGGCTGGCCGGCGGCGACCTCGTCCGCTTCCGCCTGCCCACTGTGGCCGGCGAGGCCGGCGAGCAGGGCACAGGCGCCGGCGCAGCGCCTGCGGCCCCCGGCGAGAGCAGCGTGATCGGCCACGGCGTGTCGGCCTTCCATCCCTCCGGCGCGGCGGCTGAGTGCGCAGCCGCCATCTGCCCGGCGGATGAGGTCTTCATGGCCATGGGCAACCAGGTGCGCAAGTATAACAACCTGAGCGGCCTCTCGACGGCCCTCTACACAGGCCCGACCGGAGCCGCGATCCACGGCCTGCACGGCAGCACGGCGCGCGTCGTGGTGCTTGAGGAAGAGACCTGCGCCGCCTGCGGCCTGCCCTACACCAGCCGCGTGCGCGCGGTGGGGCGCGCCAACGGCGAAGTCATGACGCTGCAAGAACTGGGCGCCCACCTGGTCAAGAACCTGGCCGGCGCGCTCAAGAACGACGGCAAATACACCTACTGGAAATGGGCTGGCAATCTCTACGAAATGCAGGACCTGGCGCTGCCGACGGCCAATATCGAGATGACCGATGGCCTGATCACCCAGGGCGTACACAACAATGATGGCAGCGGTTTCCTGATCCGCGGCAAGCGCACCTTCGTGCGCGCCTTTGTGCGCTCGACGGGCGACGCCGACGTGCCCGGAGTGACCGCGCACCTGTTCGGCGCCTGGCCCGGCGGCAGCGGCGGGCCGATCGAGCCGCTCGACAGCACGCGTTTCATCACCGTGCGCCGCAACCCCAACCCGAACATTCTCGAAGACAGCTTCATGTTCGAGGTACCCTACGCGTGGACGAGCATCGAGGGCCTGACGTTGAGCATGGAAGCCAACCCATACGCCGACCCGCCCGAGCTCGACTACAGCGATAACACTCGCCAGGGCCTGCCGCTGCACTGGGTCGACTCGCCGCGCTTCCCGCTGCTGATCGTCGGCTTCTCGCACGATGACGGCGGCAGCGTGCTACACGAGCCCAGCTACGACAATGACATATTCCCGACCTGGTCGTTGATCGCGCACGCCTACCCAATCATGTCGGATGCCGGCGGCATCGCCAGCGCCGGCCTCGGCCTGCGCTCCGACTACGCCCCGGTGCAGGACGACACCCTGGGCGAGATCGTCCACGATGCGGTCAACGGCACGGTGCATACCTGGTGCAGCGCATACAATGCCAGCAACGTCATTTTCTGCCCCAGCTACTATGCCAACGGCCGCGTCAAGGACCTGCGTACTGCCTGGGGCTACGCCGCCAACACCTGGGCCTACGGCATGATCGCCTGGCCCTCGGGCACAGGCTGGGCCGGGCAGGCTGTCGACGCGCTCGTGCGCGTCTCCAGCGGGCCGGCCGCGGGCAGCATTGACACGGTCCAAGCCGCCGCGCACGAGATCGGCCACACGACCGGCCGCGGCCACAGCTTCGACGACCCCCTCTACCCCTACCCGTTTGACGCGAGCGCCAGCCTGGCCCGCATCGGGCCGACGGACGGCAGCGTCGAGGGCTTCATGCCGGGCACCGCGGCGATCCTGCCGCAGCGCCTGTATCCTGACGTCTCATCCTGGGACCTGATGAGCTACGGCTTCGGCGACGCGATGTGGATCAGCGACCACACGTTCCAGTGCATGTACTACCTGATCAAGGACGGCTGCGAGCCGACCTGGTGCGCCGGCCCCTACCCGTCGGCCTCCGACCCACAAATACCCAACTGTACATCTGCCAGCGCCGGCTCGGGCGCGGCCGTGGCAACCAGCGCAACCATACCGGCCGCCAAGCTCGCGCCGGCCTCCGGCGACTGGCTCAAGATCAATGGGATGGTGCTGGGGCAAGCACAGGCGCACATCGCCTTTATGCGGCGCACCAGCGGCAATGAGACGCCCACTGGCAAGCCTGGCCCGTTCCGTCTGCAACTGCTCGACGCCGACGGCGCCGTGCTGGCCACGCAGTCCTTCTCCGGCACCGTGCCCCTCGACGGCCTGCCGGGCGAGGTTGACTTCGGCGAGGTGATCGCCTTCGCCGCCGGCACGCGCGGGGTGCGCATCGCCACTGCGGCGGGCCAGACCCTGGCCAGCGCGTCGATCAGCAGCCATGCGCCGACCGTGTCGCAGGTGGCCCTGCAGGCCGCGCCCGACCCCGTAGCGGGCGTCGTGACGCTGGCCTGGGAGGCGACCGACCAGGACGGCGACACGTTGACCTACGACATCAGCTACAGCCGCGACAACGGCGCCACCTTCGATCCCCTGCGCCTCGGCGTAACGGCCAAGACGGCGCAAATCAACGCCGATGCGCTAGGGGGCAGCGCCGCCGCCCGCCTGCGCGTCACGGCCAGCGATGGTGCGCTGACGGGCTATGCCGACAGCGCCATCTTCAGCGTGCTCAACCGCCCGCCACAGCCTGCCATCCTCTCCCCCGCCGGCGGCGACAGGCGCGCCTACGGCCAGGTGGTGGTGCTCAACGGCGCAGCGCTCGACCCGCAGGACGGTACGCTGGGCGGGGCACAGCTCGCCTGGCGCGCCGGCGCGAGGAACCTGGGCGCGGGCAGCACGCTGTCGGTGAGCGACCTGCCCGTCGGCGTCCTGGATCTTACCCTGGTGGCCACAAACAGCCTGGGCCTGTCGAGCAGCATCAGCATCACGCTGACCATCGTTGACGACCTGGCGCTGCCCGGCCCGACGCTCACCGCCGGGCCGCTGGCGGTCAGTTGGTACGTGGCGCCCGGCGCGACGCAGCCGGTGACGGCCACCATCAGCATCGGCAACCGCGGCAGCGGCGCGCCGTCATGGACCGCCGCGCTGACGCCCCCGGCGGCCTGGCTACAGCTCTCCGCCGCCGCCGGCAGCGCGCCCGGCACGCTGACCCTGACCGGTGACCCCACCGGGCTGCAGCCCGGCCAGACACGCCACGCCAGCCTGGTGCTGACGGGCAGCGCCGGCGCGGGCACGATCACGATCCCGGTGTCGCTGGCGATCTCGTCCGAGGCGCCACCCGCCGCGCGCCGGCTGTATCTGCCGCTGACGGTAAGGTGACGCTGGCCTTCGACTCGACCGGCAAAGCCACCGCGGTGTGGGTGCGCCAGGGCGGCCGCGACTTTCGGCTGAACAGCCAGCGCGCCTTGATGATGGGCGTCTGGAACCCCGCCACCGACGCCTGGACGGTCTCACCGGTGCCCAACGCGCCGGCCGGCGCGCTGATGCCCGCGATCAGCTTCACCGCGG
>CAZYHE010000278.1:2758-6440 GCA_964647225.1 uncultured Anaerolineales bacterium | reverse complement strand
TACAGCGAGGCGCTGGCGCGCTCCTACTTCGACCCGATTGACCTGGCGCAGGTCATCCAAATGTGGCCGAAGCAGGTGAGCGCTGCGCCGACCGCGCTGCGCTTCACGCCAGCGGAGGCGCAGGTTCAGCAGGCCGGCGGCACGTGGCGCGCGCTTTTCGACGAGGACGGCCTGCTCAACCGGTCGCCGGTGTTGTCCGTCCTCGCTTGGCTGCTGCTGATCGAACTGCTCGGCCTGATGGCGTTCCCGTTCGTCTTCGTGGCGCTGCGCGGGCTGGCCGATCGCGGCTACGGCGTGAGCAAGACGCTGGGGATCCTCCTGTTGGCGTGGCTGAGCTGGTTGGCGCCGAGCCTGAAGCTGCTCCCCTATCAAAGGTGGTGGATCGCGCTAGCGCTCGGTCTGCTGATCGGCGCCGCGGCGGCCGTGACGTGGCGCCGCCGGGCCGCACTGCGCGAGTTTTGGCGTAGCAAACGGTCGCTGCTGCTGACCCAGGAAGCGGTCTTCCTGACATTGTTCCTGCTCCTCTTGTTGATCCGCATCGGCAACCCCGATCTGTGGCACCCGGCGCGTGGGGGCGAGAAGCCGATGGACTTCGCGTACCTCAACGCCGTCATCCGTTCCACCACCTTCCCGCCCATTGATCCGTGGCAGTCGGGCGGCTTCATGAATTACTACTACTTCGGCTTCGTCATCGTCGGCACGCTGGTGAAGCTGACCGGCATCTTGCCGTGGGTCGCATACAACCTGATCGTGCCCACCCTCTTCGCGCTGACCGGCGTCGGCGCGTTTTCGGTGGCCTTCAACCTGGCGGACGGCGACTGGGCCACGGACGCCATCGGCGCCGGCGAGGAGGGGCCACATGAAGGGCTGCGCCCTGAGTGCGGCGCGATCGAAGGGCTGCGCATCGGGCCGCTGCTGGCCGGGCTGGGGGGCGTCTTTTTCGTGGCGGTCGTCGGCAACTTCGGCACGGTCAAGCTGCTGCTGGATCAACTCGTCGCGCGTTCGACCATGCAGGTGCAGAGCACGTTGGGGCTGGGCAAACTGGCCCGTGTGTTGGATGGCCTGCTGAATTGGCTCAGCGGGCAGCGGCCGTTGAACTTCCCGAACGACTGGTGGTTCTGGAACCCGTCGCGGATCATCCCCGACACGATCAACGAAGTGCCTTTCTTCACCTTCACCTACGCCGACCTGCACGCGCACATGATCGCGCTGCCGTTGACCCTGCTGGCGCTGGCGATTGCCGCAGCGCTCGTGCGAATGGCCGAGAGCAGATGGGACATCGCACATCGAACTTCACACATTACCCCTTCACCGTGTCACCGTGTCACCGTGTCACCCGAAGAGGCCAGCCCGTGGCGGATCGAACTGCCAGAGCTGTTGCCGCTCCTACTGATGGGGTTGGTGGTGGGCGCGCTGCGGGCGACGAACACGTGGGACTTCCCCACCTATCTCCTGGTGAGCCTGGCCGCGGTCGGCGTCCTGGAGGGGACGCGGCGGCTGGCGCTGCCTTTCCCGGCCGCGTTGGATGAACGCCTGGCGTTCCTGCTGCGCGCCGCGGTCGCCGTGATCTGGCGCATGGTGATCCTGGTGGCGGTCAGCAGCCTGGCGTTCTACCCGTACACCCGCCATTACGCCACCGCATACGCGGGTCTGCAACCCTGGCAGGAAAAGACCACGACCCTGGCCGACTACTTCACTGTCTGGGGCTTCTTCCTGGCCCTGACGATCATCTACCTGGCGAGCGAGTGGATTGTCCAGGCGCGGGCGCGGCAGATGCCGCGCTGGCTCGATAACCTGCTGCCGGTGATCGTGGCGGTCGCCATCGTCCTGATGGCCGGCGGCTGGTTCCTCAAGCTCAACGTGTGGCTGGTGGCCGTGCCATTGATGACCCTGGCCCTGCTCCTCGCGTTGGGCCGCGACCTGCCCCCGACGCGGCGGCTGGCGCTGCTCCTCCTCTGCCTGGCGTTGGCGATTACGATGGGGGTGGAGGTGGTGCGCCAGAAGGATGACATCGGCCGGATGAACACCGTCTTCAAGTTTTATGTGCAGGCGTGGGTGCTGTTCGGCGTCGCGACCGCGTTCGGGCTGTCGGCCTGGGCCGCCCGCGCGATGACCTGGCGTCCCGAATGGCGGCGGTTGGCCTGGGGCGTGACCGGCGTGCTCTTCGCCGGCGTCCTGCTCTTCCCCATCACCGCCGCGCCGGCCAAGATTCGGGATCGCTTCTCGGCCGAGGCGTCGCCGCGCGGGCTGGATGGCATGGCCTACATGGAGCGGGCGAAGTATTTCGAGAACAACCGGGATTTGCGGCTGGATCAGGACAAGGACGCCATCCTGTGGCTGCTCCGCAACGTCGAGGGTTCGCCGGTGATCCTGGAGGCGCAGACGCCGGAGTACCGCTGGGGCAGCCGGATCAGCATCTACACCGGGCTGCCGGCGGTGCAGGGCTGGAACTGGCACCAGAAGCAGCAGCGCAGCGTGGTGCCGGGCACGGCGATTGACCGCCGGGTGGCGCACGTGCGTGAGATGTACGATACGCTCGATCTCGTGCGGGCGCAAAAGCTGTTGAACACCTACGGCGTCTCTTATATCATCGTCGGCGAGTTGGAGCGGGCCATCTACAACCCGGCCGGTCTGGCGAAGTTCGCGCGGCTGGCAGAGCAGGGCTACCTGAAACCGGTCTACACCGGCGGTTCGGTCACGATCTACCGGGTTGCCCGGCCGGGCGCACCGGTCGCCGGTGTCGCGCCAGCCGCGGGCGTCGGCCCGCGGCCGGTGCCCACGCCGACGCCGGCAGCCAAGCAGTGAAGCGTCGCTGCAGAAGTGAAACGGGGGCGTAGTGCGTATTGCGTGGTGCGTGACTTGTGATGCGTGACATGACTGATCAAGAGAATCCGCGCTTGCCCGCGCGTCGCCTTCGGCTTCACGTTTCACGTTTCGCGTTTGACGTTTCACGTTTGACGTTTCTCATTCTGCTTCTGCTTGTCGCCGCTGCGTTGCGCCTCACCAACATCAACTGGGATCAATTCCAACACGTCCACCCGGACGAGCGGTACATCGTCTGGGTGGCGGATAGCATTTCCTTGCCCCCGGATCTTTCGACGGCGCTCGATCCCTTGCGCTCCACCATCAACCCGTTTCGCTGGCCGCCCGGCCACGGTGACGAGGCCGGCAAGCCGCGCAGCTATTCCTACGGCCATTTTCCCCTCTATCTGTTGGTGATCGCCGCTCATGCCGGTCAGGCGGTCGGTGTGTGGTTCGGCGAGACGACGCTGGCTTTCCCGGCCGCGCTCCAACCCCTGCATACGGTCGGCCGGCATCTGGCCGAGTACAACTATCTGGCGTTGGTGGGCCGGGCGATTTCCGTAGCCTGTGACCTCGGCGTGCTGCTGCTGGTTTACGCGCTGGCGCGTCGCGCGTATGGGCTGGCGGCGGGCCTGCTGGCCGCGGTCGCCTACACTTTCGCGGTGCTGCCCATCCAACTCAGCCACTTCTACGCGGTGGATGTCGTTCTGACCTTCTGCGTGATGGTGACGTTGATGGCCGCGGCGCGCTGGGCCGAGGGCCGCGACGGTTTGGACCGTTGGGGCGCGGCGCTCATCGCGGGTTGCTTCTTCGGACTGGCGGTCGGCTCGAAGTTCAGCGCCATCCTGCTCGGCCTGCCCCTGGTCGCGGCCGCGTGGCT
>CAZYHE010000278.1:0-2658 GCA_964647225.1 uncultured Anaerolineales bacterium | reverse complement strand
AGCCGTCGGCCAACTGATCGCCGCGTTGGGCGTGGCGGCGGTCGTTTTCCTGCTCACCAATCCTTTCGCCGTGATCGAATTTCGGGCCTTTGCAAAAGACATCCTGGCGCAAAACGCGATGGTGAGCGGGCTGATGGATGCGCCTTACACGCGGCAATACATCGGCACGTTGCCCTACTGGTACTTCATCCAGCAGCTCAGCCAGTGGGGGCTGGGGTGGCCCCTGGGGCTGGCGGCCTGGGGCGGCCTGATCTGGGCGGCGGCGCGCTTCGGCCTGCAACGGGCGGGCCGCACCGAGCTCGTTCTGCTGGCCTGGGCCTTGCCCTACTTCGCGCTGACCGGCGCGTTCCACGCCAAATTCCTGCGCTATATGGCCCCCCTCCTCCCGGTTCTGCTGATCTTCGGCGCCGGCGCGGCGGTCGCGGCGCAGCGCTGGCTGGCCGGCCGGTGGGGGATGCGGGGCCGGCTGGCCTGGGGCGCGGCCGCGACGGTCGTCCTGGCGACGACCATCGGCTGGGCGCTGGCGTTCACCGGCGTCTATCGGCAGGAGCATCCCTGGATTCAGGCCTCGCGCTGGATCTTCACGAACATCCCCGCCGACAGCAAGCTCCTCACCGAGCATTGGGATGACGCGCTGCCGCTGATTATGGACGAGATTCCGGGCCGGCCGCCGCTGCGCAGCTACCGCCGGGTCGAGCTGCCGCTCTATGATCCCGACACGCCCGCCAAGCTCGACCGACTGGCCGACGAGCTGAGCAGCGCCGACTACCTGATCCTGGCGAGCAACCGCCTCGCCGCCCCCCTCTCGCGGCTGGCCGAGCGCTACCCGATGACCAGCCACTACTACCGGCTACTGGCCGCGGGTGAATTGGGCTACACTCCGGTCGCGGAGTTCACGGCCTATCCCCGGCTCTTTGGCATCGCGATCCCCGACGATCACGCGGACGAGAGCTTCACGGTGTACGACCACCCGCGGGCGGTGATCTACCAGAACACGGGGCGGCTGAGCGCAGGGCTGCTGCGGACGCGCCTGGGCAGGTTCCTGCCGCGCGAAGCCGCGCGCCCGCCCGGCCACGCGCGCTATCTGCCGCAGCCTCCTGCGCCCGACGCGTCGCTGACCCTGGCTCAGCCGGTGGATACCCTGCCCGTGGTCGCCGATTTCCGTTGGAATGTGTTCGCCAGCGAGAACCCCGGCTTGGCGATCCTCCTCTGGTGGCTGGCCCTCAGCTTGATGGGGTGGGCAGCCTGGCCGTTGCTCTTTCCGTTATTTGGTGCATTGCCCGACCGCGGCTATGGGCTGGCGCGGGCGGCCGGCTGGCTGCTGATCGGCTGGACGCACTGGCTGGCGGTGAGCCTCGGCCTGTGGCAGAACCGGCTGGCGCCCATCGCCCTCGTCTGCGCCGCGCTGATCGCGGCAGGTGTGGTCGCGTGGCGGCTGCAACGGGTGGCGCTCGGTCAATTCTGGGCGCAGCATCGGCGCACAGTGCTGCGCGAAGAGGCGGTCTTTGCGGGCGCGTACCTGGCTTTCATCGGGATTCGCCTGCTCAACCCCGACCTGTGGCAGCCCTGGAACGGCGGCGAGAAGTTCATGGAATCGGCGTTCCTGAATGCCATCCTGCGCAGCGCCCACTTTCCGCCCTACGATCCCTTCTTTGCTGGCGGCACGCTCAACTACTATTATTATGGCCTCTATCTCGTCTCGCTCCCGATCAAGCTCACCGGCATCTTCCCGGAGGTGGCGTTCAACCTGGCCGTGCCGTCGCTCTTTGCGCTCACGGCGGTGGGGCTGTTCAGCGTGGGCAGCGCGCTGGCGGGCGGGGGGCAGGCCCTTCGGCAGGCTCAGGGAACGGGAGGCCGGCCCTTCGGCGAGCTTAGGGAACGGGAGACAGCCCCTTCGGCCGGCTCAGGGCGCGGTGACGTGCGGGCGGTGAGCTTGTCGAACCGTGAAGGCCCTTCGGCAGACTCAGGGAGCGGGGGGCGGTGGGCCGGCGGCGCGCTGGCGGTTGTGCTGGCGCTGCTGATGGGGAACCTCGACGCGCTGAGCCAGTTCGTGGGCCGCGTTCGGGTCGTCCTGGCCGGTGAAATTCCGCCCGGTTTCGACTATTGGGCATCCAGCCGCGTCATCCCGGAGACGATCAACGAGTTCCCGTACTGGACCTTCCTTTTCGCCGATCTGCATCCGCATCTGATCGCGCTGCCGTTTGGGATGCTGGTGGTGGGGCTGGCCGCGAATTGGGTGTTGATGTCAGGAGTCAGGAGTCAGGAGTCAGGGGTCAGGGGTCAGGAGTCAGGAAGCAGTGAGCGAGAGCAAGGAAACGATAGGCGATGGCAAGTAAACAGTGAGCTAGAGCAAGGAAGCGATGAGAGATGGCAAGGAAGCAGTGAGCGAGAACAAGGAAACGATGGGCGACGGCAAGGAAATGGTGAGCTAGAGCAAGGAAGCAGTGATTGTGGGCAAGTAGACATCAGGCGAGAGCAAGGGGGCGGTGAGCAGGATGATGCCGTCATGGCTGGCATCGCGGATGAGGATCGGCCCGGCGAGGATGTCGTCACCCCGTCACCCTGTCACCTTGTCACCTCGTCACCCCGTCACCTTATCACCTTGTCAACCTATCTCCTCCTCGCGCTCGCCCTCGGCGCGCTGGGCGCGATCAACAC